>DATJPW010000359.1:0-21217 GCA_035506215.1 Desulfomonilaceae bacterium | reverse complement strand
TGACCACGTGACGTGCCGCATGCGCTGGTGAAGGGGCGCGAGCGGCCCCTCGGAGGATCGGCTGATAAAAAAGGCCCCCTAGACTGTGATCCCGGCGACCATCTCTCTGCAGCACAAAGTGAGAACGAGGAGGAGCCCCATGAATCGACGACTTGAGAACAAACGAGCGCTGGTGACCGGCGGCAGCCGTGGCATCGGGGCTGCCATTGTCAAGCGTCTGGCCCAAGAAGGTGCACACGTGACGCTGACATATGTCAGCAAACCTGATCAGGCTAACGAAACGGTGAAGGCAGCCCAGGCCTCAGGCGTGAAGGCGCTCGCGATCCAGGCCGACAGCGCGGACGCGGAGGCAGTGGTTGCCGCCGTAGAGCGAACGGTACGGGAACTAGGCGGCATCGACATTCTGGTCAACAACGCGGGGATAGGGATCTTCGCGCCCATCGACGACTATCGCCTCGAAGATTTGGACCGTACCCTGGCGGTGAACGTGCGCGCCGTTTTCGTCGCCATACAGGCCGCAGTGAAGCACATGCAGGCGGGAGGACGTATCATCAACGTCGGGAGCTGCAATGCCGAACGCGTACCCAATGCCGGCATGACCCTGTACGCGATGAGCAAGGCGGCCCTCGTGGGACTGGTCAAGGGACTGGCCCGAGACCTCGGCCCGCGCGGAATCACTGTGAACAATGTGGCACCCGGTCCGGTGGAGACCGATATGAACCCATCAGACACGGATTTTGGCAGGATGTTGATCCAGCAGGTTGTGGCGATACCCCGATATGCCTCGGGCGATGAGATCGCGTCGCTAGTGGCATATCTGGCCAGCCCCGAGGCATCCTACGTGACAGGCGCCAGTCTTGGCATCGACGGCGGGTTCACCGCGTAGCGGAGTGAAGAACCACCATTTGTGCCTGCGCGCGTATCCGGTGTTCGAAGCCGCGCAATGGGCACGGCTATCCATGCATAGCAAATGGCGGAAGCAAACGTGACGCATTCCACTATCCTGGAGTAATGCCATGAGGGAAATTTCTGCGTCACATGAGAGTGAGCTGCCACGGCTGATGAAAGCGGTGTGTATCCGCCGATTTGGCGGGTTTGAAGTCATCATGCTCGAGGGGGTTTGTCGACCCACTCCTTCCGAGAGACAGATGTTGATCCGAGTCAAGGCGGCGGGAGTCGGCCCGTGGGACGCCTGGGTAAGGGAAGGCAAGAGTGCGCTTCCGCAGCCCTTGCCGTTAATTCTCGGGTCGGACTTGTCGGGTGTTGTTGAGGACATTGGTCCAGGTGTGTTCAGCTTCCATCCCGGCGATGAAGTGTTCGGCGTGACGAATTCCCAGTTCATCGGCGCATATGCAGAGTACGCCGTTGTAGACGTTGCCATGATCGCTCGCAAGCCGACGCGGCTGAGTTACGTCGAGGCTGCCTCTGTCCCGGTCGTAGCGAGCACGGCATGGCAAATGGTATTCGATCACGGGCAGGTGGATAGTACCAAACGTGTGCTCGTGCACGGTGCAGCCGGCAATGTCGGCGCTTATGCCGTCCAATTTGCGAAGATAGCCGAGGCGGAAGTCATCGCCACTGTGAGCACTCGGCACATTGATTACGTCCGCACCCTCGGTGTCGACCGAGTAATTGACGTGCAGCGGGTTCGTTTCGAGGATCGGGTGGAGGATGTCGATGTCGTTATTGACACAATCGGTGGCGAGACACTCGATAGATCTTTCGCGGTTCTCAAGGTGGGTGGCGTCCTCGTGTCTTCGGTGTCCATGCCTGATCAGGAAAAGGCTGCGCATCGCCGAGTTCGAGGCGTATTCTTTCTCGTTGCAGTAACGTCTGAGGTTTTGCACAACATTGCCGATCTGCTCGATTCCGACCGACTCAGAACCAACGTAGGCGAGGTATTGCCCCTTAGCGAAGCGCGTCTAGCGCACGAAATGCTGGCCGGCAAGCCTCACAAACGGGGAAAGATCGTTTTGACGGTTCATGTGTGAGTGTAGCAAGCAAAGGTCATGACCCACCAGCGAAATCCCGGTGCGGGTGTAAGAGGTCACAGCCTGAAGCCACTCCCCGGACTTGACAACACTGCTCAATGGTCGCAGAATATAGGGTCCTCAACTAGGAGGCCTACCAGTATCACTTAATCAATGGATTGAGCCATTGACGAAAGGGACTTTCCAAGCAAGCAAGTTGTGCAGGTGCGGGCATGAAAAGAAGCCAAGTCGAAAACCCTATATTGGTGTCGGATCTGGACATAGTTTACGTAGGGACGTACGTTCCACGAAAGTGTGGAATTGCGACATTTACTGATGATCTCGGGACTTCCATCGCCCAAGAATTGGGCGGTAAGCCGTATCGAGTCGTTGCCCTTACTGATCGAGTAGGCGAGTATGACTATCCGTCTGAGGTTACCTTTGAGATCCGGCAAAACGTAATTCGGGATTATGCTCGTGCGGCCGAATATCTTAATGGTTCATCGGCTCAGGTGGTGAGCCTGCAGCACGAATTCGGGATCTTCGGGGGCGCGGCCGGCAAGTATCTTTCCGTGCTGCTGTGCCATCTAAAAAAACCTATAATAACAACTATGCACACGATTTTGGAAAATCCCCTCAAAGATTACCGAGAAGCATTTGAAGACGTAGTGAATTGTTCTCAACGGATTGTTACCATGAGTCAAAGAGGCGCCAGGATGCTCCAGGAGATCTATGGCGTTCCCGAAGACAAGATTTCGATAATACATCATGGCGTTCATGACGTTCCTTTTGTCGATTCCAACTTCTACAAGGAAAAATTCAATGTGGAGGGCCTGACGGTTCTTCTTACGTTTGGGTTGCTCAGCCCCAACAAAGGCATAGAAACTGCCCTGGAAGCACTACCTGAGGTTGTGGAAAAATACCCAGACACCGTTTACATCGTTCTTGGCGCAACGCATCCGGAAGTTAAAAAGGTCTACGGGGAGCAATATCGCTTATCCTTGGAACGAAAGGCCAGGGACCTGAAGATAGCCGATCATGTGGTATTCCACAACAGATACGTTGATCTGCAGGAATTAACCGAATACATCTCATGTTGCGACATATATTTGTCTCCGTATTTGGCCAAAGAGCAGATAACTTCCGGAACACTTGCCTACGCCGTTGGAATGGGCAAGGCTGTAGTTTCTACGCCGTACTGGTATGCTGAAGAATTGCTCTCGGACTCAAGAGGAGTCCTGGTGGACTTCCACGACGCCAGAGGCATGGCAAAGGCCCTGAAGGACTTGATAGGCGACTCCATGGGGCGGAACAGAATGAGGAAGGCGGCTTATGAGTACGGTCGTACAATGGTGTGGCGAGAGGTAGGGCGTCAGTACGTAGAAATGTTTCTGCAAATGCTCGGCGAGCGGAAGGACCTGGAGGTTAGGGCGGTCTGGAAGCAAAAGATGCTTCCTCTGACCACTCTCCCGGAGATCAAACTCGATCATTTGATATCTTTATCGGACGATGTCGGTCTGTTGCAGCACGCTTGCTTCGGAGTACCGGATCGTGATCATGGGTACAGCGCTGATGATGTCGGTCGGGGACTTGCCGCAATAATGACCTGTTATAATCAACAGAAAGATGAGCAGATACCTCCTTTAATGCGCACTTACGTAAGCTTTCTGCGTCATTGTCAGACGGAAACAGGGCATTTCCACAATTTCATGTCTTATGATCGACGATTTCTTGATCACCAAGGGAGTGAAGATACTCTGGGCAGGGTCCTTTGGGGTCTAGGGACAGTTGTGAGGTGGGGCCCGAAAGAGGCGATAAGGGCCCTTGCCCAAAACATGATGTTGAAGGCCGCACCGCGGGTGCTCGAACTTGAAGCGCCGAGGGCAAAGGCCTACGCCATTATAGGGATGTACCATCTTCTCCAAAAATTCGAAGGAGCGAGCCAATTCAAGCGACTTGTGATTCAGTTGGCGGATGATTTGGTAAGCCTTTATAAAGAAAACAAGACCCAGGACTGGCACTGGTTTGAGGATACAATGACTTACGGGAATGGTAAAATCCCTGAAGCATTGATTCGTGCGTACCAGGTAACCCAAAGTGAAGAATATTTGGATGTTGCTCTGGAATCATTGGATTTCATTACCAAAGTGCAGATAAATGGGGTCTATTTTGAGCTCATCGGTAATGAAGGTTGGTATCCGAAAGGTGGAGAGAAAGCCATCTTTGGACAACAACCCATAGACGCAGGCTATCTGGTCGAAGCGTACGTTGCAGCTTCAGAAGTGACCAACGGACGTAAATACCTTGAATGCGCTCGGCTTGCCTTTGAATGGTTCCTCGGCCGAAACAGGCTGAATGCTGCGCTCTATGATTTCTCCGACGGTTCGGTGGCCGACGGGATCGACTCCAACGGGATCAGTGCCAATCAGGGTGCGGAATCCGTGGTGTGCTATCTCTTGGCGGTCCTCGGTCTTTCCGAGTTAAACGCTCAAAGAATCAGCCTTGAAACAGAGAACGGAGACATTTGCAGGCTGTCTTAATTATTACGATTGAAACTGTTGTAACCACAAATGTCCGAGTCTTCTGGTCTTAATCACCAACTGACGAATATCCTTCGTGCTGTTTTTCCCAGTTGAAAAAAGAGACCTGGTGAGGTAGAAGCGGCCTGCGTGGTGGAGGTTTTCCAGGTAACAGGCGCATAGTGCGCCTTGAAAAACCAACAACGCCTTCGCTTTTGAGAGCGAACACAAGCAGATTCATTCGAGGGAATCCGCGTGTGCTGGGTGTGAAGAAGGGGACTTTCGATGAAAAACTCCGGTCCCATAGTCATCATTTCTAGCTATCCTCCGCGCTTGTGCGGAATAGCTACCTTCGCGGAGGAAGCGAGGGAATTTATCCAGAAGGCGAATCCTGGGAAAGAAGTGTTGGTAATAAGCCACACGGACGGCCAGGGAGACGGGGTGTTCCCTATCGTTGACATGTCCAGGAGGGACTGGTGGAAAGTTGTGGCTGAAAAGGTCAAACAACTGAACCCCACCGCAGTACATCTCGAGCATGAGTACGGCCTGTACGAGTATCTCGACTCTAGGGGGCAAGGGGACGGAAACGAGGGTTTCCTGGAACTGCTCGATGCCATAAATGAATTCCCGTTGGTCGTGGAGCCACACACTATTCACGGGAGACTCACCAATTTCGAGGCGAATTTCGTCTATCAGTTGTGCGAGCGCGCCCATGTGGTGTTGTTCAAGTGTCACTATCAAAAATGGCGACTGGATTGGAATTTTGTCGGGCGTGGTTGGAAGACTCCCAAAAATGTAATGGTGGTTCCACACGGCTCAAGGCCCGACCGTCGTTGGGGAATGGAGGATGTCGCCGCTCTCCGACAGGAATTGGGTTTAGATAAGTTCCCTCATTTGGGCGAACACATTGTGGGCCTGGTGGGCTGGATTCAGTCCAATAAAAGGTGGGATATTCTCACTTCGATGTGGGAGGACATCCACAGGGAGATCTGTGAGAGGTCGGACCAGAAGTGGGATCTCTTGGCTGCGGGTACCATGCGGGACCCGAACCATACCAAAGACTATGAATCCTATCGCAAGCAGCTTGAAGTACTTGAAGGAAAAGGCCTGGCACATTACTTTGAATTCGTCCCCCGCGGTGAGATCTACTACAAAGTCTCGGCTGTTTGCGACTTCATTGTTTTGCCTTCCGTCGACGAGACTCAATCAGGCACGCTGGCAAGAATCATTGCGCTTAACAAACCGTTTATCACTACGGCCCCGATGGAGGGCCTTACCGCACAGACCCTTGAAAGTAAGGGCGGGCTCCTCTTCACAACAAAGCAAATGCTCAAGGAAGAGGTCATAGAAATGGCCTGTAATGAACAGATGCGTCTAGAGCTTGGGGAAAATTTAAAAAGGTATCTCGAAGAAGTGGTGTCCTGGGAAGTGGTAGCGAACCAGTACAATCGTGCCTACGAGTTGGCTCGGGAAGCTTGCTCGTCAGGCAAACCCGTTGAACTGCCGTTTGAGTTCTGATAAATATGCCGTAAGCGTTGCTTTCCCCCGAGAATCCGCGCTCGAATAGTTTGCGTGATTCTTGTTTCAGATAGACGACTGGAATTCTAACGTCAGCACATTCTATATGTCTAATAGTACAGGATGTGCGGGTGCGTTCTTTGTCAGTTCAAAAGGCTTGACAAGCGCCGTTGCCGAAATTATAAGCACACCCGCTGAAAACAGGTGCTCGGTCAGCTTTGGAGAGCATTGGCTGACTAAACAATCGAATAGGACACATTCCGAATGCCTTAGATCTTGTTGGAGGCTCGTAAAGATATGAAGAAGTCGAACGCTAATGGATATCACGATATATTTCAAAGGCATGAGAAAAACCCTCTCTTAACGGCGGATGATTGGCCATACCCGGTCAATTCGGTGTTCAATGCCGGAGCAGTGAAAGCCAATGGTGACCACTTATTACTGGTGCGCGTTGAGGATCGAAGAGGTTTCTCTCATCTTTGCGCGGCGCGGAGCAAGGACGGGTTTAACAATTGGATTATAGATCCAGAACCGACGCTTGCGCCATCACCCGTAACAAACCCTGAAGAAGTCTGGGGAATTGAAGATCCCCGACTGACCTGGATGGAGGATCTCAATCTCTGGGCAGTTGTCTATACGGCGTATTCCAGAGGAGGTCCTTTAGTTTCAATAGCCACCACGGAAGATTTCAAGAAATTTACCAGAATAGGCCCGGTCATGCCGCCGGAAGACAAGGACGCCGCTCTGTTCCCGATAAAATTCAAGGGCAGGTACGCGATGCTCCATAGGCCGGTTTCCACATTCTCCGGAACAGGGGCACATATTTGGATTTCCTTTTCTCCGGACCTTAAGCACTGGGGAGACCATCAAGTGCTGCTGCAGGCCAAAAAAGGGGGATGGTGGGATGCAGATAAGATCGGCCTATCTCCGCCTCCTCTTCAAACTGATGATGGCTGGTTGATTCTTTACCACGGTGTTCGAAAGACCGTTAACGGCGGCATCTACCGACTCGGCGTAGCCCTGCTGGATCTCGAAGATCCCACGCGAGTTTTGCGACGATCCGATCAGTGGATTTTTGGCCCGCAGGAATCTTACGAACGGGAAGGAGATGTAGATGACGTAGTATTTCCCTGCGGCTGGATTGCGCAGGGAGATGAAATCCGTCTATACTACGGTGTAGCAGATAGCTCTGTGGCCCTAGCTACTGGAAAGGTCAGCGATTTAATGGAATTTGTGAGAAATTGTCCGGAGGGACCAGGATCTGAGTGGTGATACAAGCATAGGACCAAACAGTTAATCTACGTGGAATACGGTACCGCTCCGGAGCCCGGTCAGGTTGCCCCCCCGGAGCGAAGAAGCATACCGTCCCACCATGGGGGTGAAACCGGGTCTTTCTTCACCAAGGGGGCAAAAGGATGCGTATTGCCATTTTATCTCCAATCGCGTGGCGAACTCCACCTAGACATTACGGCCCATGGGAAAGAGTGGTCTCTCTACTAACCGAGGGACTCGTTCGCAGAGGAATTGATGTCACTTTGTTCGCTACCGGCGACTCGATGACCGGCGGCAAGTTGCATTCAATTATTCCCAGGCCCTACGAAGAGGACAAAAGCCAGGATGCAAAGGTGTCGGAGTGTCTTCACATTAGCGAACTTGTTGAGAGGGCGGATGAATTTGACTTGATTCATAATCATTATGATTTTTTGCCCCTTACCTATAGCGGTTTGATAAACACTCCACTTGTGACAACAATACACGGTTTTTCTTCTCCGAAGATTCTCCCGGTTTACAAGAAATACAATAAGCGAACTTATTATGTATCCATAAGTTATGCGGACCGCTCACCGGACCTGGATTATACAGCCAATGTCTATCATGGGATCGATCTTGAGAATTTCACGTTCAGAGAAGAAGAAGGGGGATACCTGCTCTTCTTCGGCCGCATCCATCCGGACAAGGGGACTCGTGAAGCCATCGAGATCGCTGCGCAAGCAAATATGAAGCTTGTAATTGCCGGTATCATCCAGGACGAGCGGTACTTTGAAACCGAAGTCAGGCCTCATTTCGGAGACAGGGTCAATTATATAGGGAGCGTGGGTCCGGACTCACGAGATCGGGTTCTCGGAGAAGCTTATGCTCTTTTGCATCCTATACGATTTGAAGAGCCTTTCGGGCTTTCCGTGGTGGAATCCAATGCTTGTGGAACACCGATAATAGCCTTTGACAGGGGTTCCATGCGAGAAATCATTATTGATGGCGTAAACGGCTTTATTGTGAATGACGTGGCCGAAGCCGTTGAAGCGGTCCGGAAAGTCCGGACAATCCCTCGAGAGGCTTGCAGAAAAACCGTTGAAGAGCGTTTTTCCCAAGATCGGATGGTGGAAGGATATCTCAAGGTATATTCACAAATCCTCGAAGAAAATAAGAGAGAGGATCATCGTCCATGGGGATACTATGTGATCCTCTCTGACCTTCCCGATCATAAAGTGAAACGCATAGTAGTCTATCCCGGCAAAAGACTCAGCCTGCAACGCCATCGCCATCGCTCGGAGCATTGGAACATTATCAGCGGCTCAGCGGTCGTCACACGTGATTCAGAACAAATCAGCCTGACAGGCGGCGATTCCGTAGATATTCCGCGAGGGACCGCTCACCGGGTCTTCAATCCAGGGGAGAACCCGTTGGTCTTCATTGAGGTGCAGACTGGCGACTACTTTGGGGAAGATGACATCGAACGTCTTGAGGACGATTTCGGAAGGCTATGAAGGACCTAAAATGACGTATCCATCCAAAAGAGACCTGGTTCATCGCTATGAAGGCAATCCGATAGTCACAAAACATGATGTGCCATACGCGGTTGAGACCGTTCACAATGCGGCGATGACTAAATTTGGTGATGAATACATCATGGTCTTCCGCTCTCATCTCCGAAATGGTCGCTCCATCCTAGGGTTGGCCAGAAGCGACGACGGCTTCCATTTCAGGGTTGACCCTCAGCCTTTCATGGTCCCGAGCAAAAGCGGAATATTTGCCGAATACGAAGAATTCGGGATAGAAGATCCTAGAATATGCCTTATCGAAGGCCGGTTCCTGATCACATACAGCGCTTATTCGAAGCATGGCGTCAGAATAGGGTTGGCCGCGACCACCGATTTCGTTTCTCTGGATCGAATCGCGCTGATTACACAGGCTGATTATCGGAATGCCGTCATCTTCCCGAAAAGATTTGCGGGCCGGTTCGCGCGTTTGGACCGCCCTCACACGGAAATAAGCCCTTGGTCAATCTGGATCTCGTATTCTCCCGACCTTATCCACTGGGGTGATTCCAAGGTGATAATGGGGCCCGCCCAATATCATTGGGACCAGATGAAAATCGGTCCGGGAGCGACTCCGTTCGAAACCGCCGCGGGGTGGCTCCATATATATCACGGGGTCTTCCAAACCATGGACGGAGCCATATACAGATTGGGGGTGGCTCTGCACGACATTGATGATCCCTCAAGAATTTTGGGCATTGCAGATGATTGGATCCTTCAACCAGAGCAGGCCTGGGAAGTAGCCGGATACGTTCACAATGTGGTATTTACTTGTGGCGCCATCCCGGAAACCGACGGAACTGTAAAGATCTATTGGGGAGGCGCCGACACAGTGATGTGTGTTGGAACGGCTATTATAGACGATCTGGTAGATTTATGCTTGAAGAATCCTCGAAAAGCCTAGCTTATCTCTCCGATCCTGCTTGATAATCGGCTAAGAAACCTAGTTTCATCCCTTGACAAACCGGGCTGTGATGAACAAACAGATTTTCGGGATTAACCTTATGGGTTAACCCGGATGTCAAGGACGACAATCCCTGAATCGGAGGTGCTGATAATGGCTCAATTGATTCCTTGGAGAAGAAATCGAGAGGAAATGGTCCCCACGATCTGGAAGGATTTCCAGCAGGAATTCGATGAATTGACGAGGCGATTCTTTGGGGAAGACCCTTGGATGCTGCCGGCAAGGATGTTCGATCGAGTTTTTTCGCCGACTGTTGATATACTCGAAACCGACGACGAAATTGTAGTGAAAGCGGAAATGCCCGGCATAGATGAAAAAGATATTAAGGTTGAGATGAGCGGAAACATGCTCACAATAAAAGGAGAGAAGAAAGAGGAGAAAAAAGAGGACGGAGCGAATTACCACAGACACGAGCGGTCATTCGGCAGGTTCTCTCGCTCTTTCACTCTGCCGAGCGGCATCAAGGAAGATCAGGTAAAGGCCAAATTCAAGGACGGGACTCTCTCCTTAACGGTTCCGAAGGCGGAGTCCAGTAAAAAGAAGTCCATAGAGATTAAAGTCGAACATTAATGACTGGGCTAGGGGGAAGCTTGGAAAGTGCTTCCCCCTGAACAAGCTGTCGCTCTTTCTCGGAGTGACATTTGGCCGAGTTCTATCCTGCGGTGATAGGTATTTTACGCGGAATCGCCTTAGCGGACTTCGGCAGCGTCAGCTTTAGGACCCCGTCTGAGATCGCAGCAGTGATCTTGCTTCTGTCTATGTCCTCGGTGAGCCGAAACGTTCGAAAGTAATTTCCGGTCCTATACTCCGTGAGAACAGTTTGGCCCTCGGCTCCTCCGGAAGGCACCTTTCCCAATATGGACAGGATATCCTCTCTGAGGTCTATCTCTACCTGGTCGGCTCCCACGCCCGGCATGTCAGCCACTAACACGAGTCCTGTTTCGGTGCCGTAAATGTCCACAGCAGGTGAAAAGTAAGGGCCTTCCAGGGTCAGCTCGGGACCGACTTCTTGTTTCTCATGGATCTCAAGCGTCTCATCAGCCATTTCAGTAATCCCCCTTTCCATGATCCCTCTATTCGGTCTTTACAGGTATCTGTTTAGGCAAAGCCTCTTTTTCTTTTTGCAAGGTTACTGTCAATACGCCGTCTTTATACGTGGCGTTTACGTTTTCAGAGTCGATTTTGGTGGGAAGCGTCAGGCTTCTCTGGAAAGTTCCCGTGGCCCGTTCGCGGCGATGATAGCTGGCCCCTTCATTCAGTTCATGGGGTTTCCTTTCACCTTTCAGGGTGAGAGTATCCCCTTCGATCTTGATTTCCAGGTCTTCTGTTCTCATTCCCGGAATTTCCGCAGTTACTACATACGAATTTTCGATCTCTTTCAGATTCAACAGAGGGAAAATCCGGGCCTGCCGCCAAGGGGCTTCCAAAGTCGGTTTCCGATAACCTGTAAGAGCGGTGAACAGCTCGTCCACTCCCCGTTGCAGCCTATCAAATTCACTCCAGATCGGACCTCTATCTATTCTCCATCCCAACATTTTTCATCCCTCCTCGGTGATGATTTCAGCTCGTCGGAACTCATAACCGACGAATTTCGCATAGTAATTTGTTGATTTCACAAACGCCGCCCCTCCTCCCCGCGAAAATAGCGAAGTCGGGGAAGATTCCTGGAGCGCATGCATGTAAGTCCAACTAAACATGAGCAATTGCCATCCAATCTTGACATCGATTCTGAGATATTCATTATCACCCGATTGTCAAGCGTGGAGCCCCAAGCCCAAAAGAGGTTTTGTGGAACAGGATTCACCACAGAGTTCTCCGAGAACGCAGAGAAGAGGAGCTTGAGTGTTTCAAGACAGGGTAAACCGGTTTCAAATGACGAGTTCGTGAATGGGGGTCAATATACAACACGCATCTAAATGCAGGTTAAAAGCAGGCTTTGGCGCTTTTAAGTCAAACTCCACAGGAAAAAGTTGCTTTTTCCTACTATACTTTCTCACTCTGAAGTATTAGCTCTAACATAATGAATTTGGGTTTTGCCGGCCGGTCGCATATTCAGACGGATAACGTTAAAGAGGGTTCTCCGTCATTGATAAGTCGGCCTGCGGCTCTAAAGGTTTGCAGCAGAAGCGCTATCTTGGCGATCAAGGAGATTGCACGTTGAATTTGGCTCTATGGCCGTTGGCACTCTATTTTTTCGCGGTCCTGATTTTGGCTTCGGTAATGATCGGGCTTTCACATTTCCTTGGGGAGCAGCACAAGGAAAGAGCGACCGGAGAGCCTTACGAGTCGGGAGTGGTGCTGACAGGCTCGGCCCGGATCCGGTTTGATGCCAATTTTTATCTGATAGCAGTATTTTTTGTCATCTTCGATCTGGAAACCTTGTTCATTATCTCTTGGGCCGTAGCTGTCCGCGAGCTTGGATGGACAGGTTACATCGAGGTTCTGATTTTCATAGCGGTTTTAATAGTGGCGCTGATCTATCTCTGGCGAGTTGGGGCGCTCGAACTCAGAGGCAAGAAGGGGAGCGTGCCCTGAATTTGGCTTCTCAGGGTATGACATCATAGCAGTGATACGAATTTGTGGGGGGTCCACTGACCGAGATCAAGGCATCATGGGTAAATGACTTCCTGCAACCGGAAAAGACACGAAGAGGAAAGCGAGAATCATGCGGTGGGGGTTAAGACAACCGAATTCGGGTTTGTTGAATAAGAGCGGAGCTTCCGAAGATGATGTAGTCCGCCAGAGCGTCCTCACTACGCGACTGCAGGACCTCTTGGCATGGGGACGTAAATACTCCATGTGGCCTTTTAATTTCGGGCTTTCTTGCTGCTACGTAGAAATGGCCACAGCCTTTACCAGTCGGTATGATTTAGCCCGGTTCGGCGCGGAGGTACTTCGAGGAACGCCGCGTGAGGCTGATCTGATGGTCATTGCCGGGACGGTCTTCATCAAAATGGCCCCCATAATTAAGCGAATGTATCAACAGATGATGGAGCCTCGTTGGGTAATCTCTATGGGATCGTGCGCCAATTCGGGAGGAATGTACGACATTTACAGTGTGGTACAGGGCGTGGATAGATTCCTGCCGGTGGACGTTTATGTGCCGGGTTGTCCGCCACGGCCCGACGCCTTTTTGGAAGGCCTCCTTCTCTTGCAAAATGCCGTAGGCAGCGAGCGACGGCCCTTGAGCTGGCTTGTAGGCCCACAAGGAGTGATCCGTTCCGAAAAGCCCTCTATGCGGGACTTGAAGCGAGAAGACAGAGCGCTGGCCACATCGTTACGATCGCCGGATGGAGTTTAAGGAGGGCTTTCTTATCCTTGATGACCGGCAATTCGGATATTCTTCAGGAGCTACATGAAAAGTTCGGAGAGGAATCCTTCGAGACACAGTCCACGCGCGATGAGGTCCTCACCGTATGGGTGCCAAGTGAACGGCTCCGCGAAATATTGAAATATTTGAAAGAACAGGCTCCTCAACCTTACCGCATGCTGTATGACCTGACTGCCATCGACGAGCGAGAGCGGTCACATAGGAATGGGCAGCCGGAGAGCGATTTTACGGTCGTCTATCACTTGCTTTCTTTCGACCGAAATTCGGATCTTCGACTCAAGGTGGGCCTGAAAGGCGAAGCGCCTTCCGTTCCGAGCGTGACGGACACCTGGCAGTCGGCCGCCTGGTACGAAAGAGAAGTCTGGGACATGTTCGGAATCAAGTTTGAGGGACATCCAAACCTGAGACGAATCCTGATGCCGCCGACCTGGGAAGGACATCCCCTGCGTAAAGAACATCCGGCAAGGGCCACTGAGATGCCCCCATTTCAACTCTCGGAGGAAAAAGCAGAAATTCAGGAGAGGGCGTTGCAGTTCGTCCCCGAGGAATGGGGTATGAAACGCAGCGGAAGAGACACGGATTTCATGTTCCTGAACCTGGGACCGCAGCACCCGGGTACGCATGGACTTCTCCGAATAGTGCTTGAACTCGATGGCGAGGAGATTGTCGATGCCGTGCTTGACATCGGCTTTCACCATCGTGCAGCGGAGAAAATGGGGGAACGTCAATCATGGCATAGCTATATCCCTTATACAGACCGGATCGATTATCTCGGCGGCGTGATGAACAATTTCCCATATGTGCAGGCTGTTGAAAAGCTTGCCGGAATCACCGTTCCTGACAAGGTCAAGATGATCCGTGTCATGATGGCCGAGTTTTTCCGTATCGCAAGCCATCTGGTCTGGTATGGGACCTTTGCCCAGGATTTGGGGGCGATGTCTCCGGTTTTTTACATGTTCAACGACCGCGAACGCGTATTTGAGATAGTTGAAGCGGTCATGGGCGGACGCATGCATCCGAGTTGGTTTCGGATCGGAGGTGTGTCGCAGGATCTTCCAAATGGGTGGGATCGGATGGTCAGGGAGTTCCTCGACTACATGCCACGTCGAATGGCCGAGTACGACAAGCTTGTGATGCAGAACCGAATTTTCAAGGTGCGAACCCAAGGTGTCGGAAGCTACTCACTTGAACAGGCAATAGAATGGGGAGTCACCGGGCCCGGTCTGCGGGCCTGCGGGCTTGAATGGGACTTCCGCAAGAAAAGGCCGTACTCCGGTTACGATCAGCTCGAATTCGATATCCCCACCGCGCTGAAGGGCGATTGTTACGACCGCGCAGTTGTCAGGGTGGAAGAAATCCGGCAAAGCCTGAGGATAATCGAACAATGCCTTAACAATATGCCTGAGGGCCCTTACAAATCGGATCATCCACTGGCCACCCCACCTCTGAAAGAGCATACCATGCACGACATAGAGACGCTTATAGCTCATTTTCTGAGCGTGAGCTGGGGTCCGGTGATACCGCCCGGAGAGGCATTTTGCGGAATCGAAGCCACCAAAGGCAATAACGGATACTATTTGATCAGTGACGGCAACACCATGGCATATCGTGTACGTATCCGGACGCCATCCTTCGCCCACCTCCAGATGATTCCCTTGATTAGTCGAGGATTGACTGTCTCCGACTTGATCGCCATTCTGGGCAGCGTTGATTATGTGCTGGCCGACGTGGATCGATAATGAAATAGAAAGTATGCCACCAGGATTCAGGAATGCTGACGGAAGAGATCAAACGGAAAATCGAAGCCGAAATCGAGACATGCCCCAACACTCAATGCGCATGCATCGAGGCCCTGCAAATTGTTCAACAACAGTACGGGTGGATATCGGACGAGGGCCTCAAAGCTATTGCACAATTCCTCGATATGACCGTTGACGAACTGGATAGCATAGCCACTTTTTACAATCGTATTTACCGTCAGCCCGTAGGGCGACACGTGATTTTGATTTGCAGCAGTGTGAGCTGTTGGATCATGGGATTTGAGGGTGTTAGTGATTACCTCATGCAACGCTTGGGCGTCGGCCTCGGTGAAACGACCTCAGACGGTCGTTTCACGTTGCTTCCGGTGCAATGCCTCGGCGCGTGCGATCATGCTCCCGCGATGATGATCGATGACGAACTGTATTGGGATTTGGACCGGCAAAAGATCGACACACTCCTTGAACGGCATAAGTAGGATTGGAAATGGAGCGACCGCTTACAAGGAACATACGTCCGGACGGGGAACCTCTTGAACTCAAAGAGTACGAGCGGGCAGGGGGCTATCAGGCGATCCGGAAAGCTCTTCAGAAGATGACTCCTGATGAAGTCACCGAACTGGTGAAGGATTCGAATTTGCGCGGTCGAGGTGGAGCAGGTTTTCCAACCGGCACCAAGTGGGCCGCTTTGCCCCCCAAGGAGAAGTCGACGAGGCCTCGCTATCTGATAGTCGACGCGGACGAGATGGAACCAGGCGCATTCAAGGATCGAATACTAATGGAGGGTGATCCACACCAATTGCTTGAAGGGATGATCCTGGCCGCCTACGCAGCGGATACTGAGCTCGCGTACATTTTTCTAAGATGCGAATACACTCGATCTGCAAGGTGTCTGGCGAAAGCCATAGCAGAAGCGTGCCGCAATAATTACCTCGGAAAGAATATACTCGGCTCCGGGTTCAACCTGGAATTGCACCTTCACATCAGCGCAGGTCGTTACATTTGCGGAGAAGGCACAGCCCTGACGAATTCGCTCGAAGGCCGGAGGGCAGTCCCAAGCCACAGATTTCCGCGGCAGACGGATTCAGGCCTCTGGGGTAAACCCACTCTCATGAACAACGTAGAGACACTCTGCAATATACCTCATATCATTAACAACGGCGCTGAGTGGTTCAAAAGTCTGGGCCGGAGCAAAGACGGTGGGACAAAAATCTACGGCGTGAGCGGCAAAGTAAAGACCCCTGGGGCATGGGAGCTTCCAATGGGAACGCCCATGAGGGAAATCCTTGAAGAATATGCCGGCGGGATGCGCAGCGGCTTGAATTTTCGGGGAGTTCTACCGGGCGGAGCTTCAACGGACTTTCTGGTGGAAGATCACCTGGATGTCCCGATGGATTTCGATTCCGTCCGAAAAGCTGGCAGCCGTCTCGGCACCGGGACAATGATTGTACTGGACGATCAGACCTGTCCGGTCGGCATGGTGCACAATTTGGAACGCTTTTTCGCTCAAGAATCTTGTGGTTGGTGCACGCCATGCCGCGAAGGTTTACCCTGGACGGCTAAGGTCCTCAATGCCATGGAAGAAGGACAAGGCCAAGCTGGTGATCTTGAGGTCCTCGAATTCCATACTCGAGCCCTTGGGCCGGGTCGAACTTTTTGCGCCCTGGCGCCCGGCGCCATGGAGCCGCTGGAAAGCGCACTGAAGTTCTTTCGAGAAGACTTCGAGCGTCACATCACTGAGAAGCGGTGCCCGTGGAGATAGGTATGGCGACAATCTACATAGACAATGTGCCATATGAAGTTAAGGACGGGCAGAACCTTCTTAGCGCATGTCTTTCTCTAGGCTTTAATATTCCTTATTTTTGTTGGCACCCCGCCATGCATGCGGTGGGCGCATGCCGCTTATGCGCCGTGAAGCAGTTCCGCGATGAAAAAGACACGCGAGGCTTCCTCGTGATGTCTTGTATGAGTGAAGCGGCAGACGGAACGAGGATCTCCATTGATCACCCGGAAGCCCGAGAATTCCGTGCCGGGGTCATACAGTGGCTCATGATCAACCATCCTCATGATTGCCCGGTCTGTGATGAAGGCGGTGAATGCCACCTTCAGGATATGACTGTGATGACGGGCCACACGTATCGCAAGTATCGATTCAAGAAACGCACTTTTCGCAATCAAAACCTCGGTCCTTTTATTAATCACGAAATGAACCGCTGTATCCAGTGCTATCGCTGCGTGAGATTTTATCGAGACTATGCGGGAGGCCGGGATTTCAACGTTTTTGGAATACATAGTCGATTGTATTTCGGCCGGTATAAAGACGGCCCTCTTGAGAATGAATTCAGTGGAAATCTTGTCGAGGTATGCCCGACTGGGGTCTTCACCGACAAGACGCTCAGGAAACACTATACGCGCAAGTGGGACCTACAAACAGCTCCGTCCGTTTGTATTCATTGCGGGCTCGGGTGCAATACCATCGCGGGGGAGCGGTACGGTTCGCTACGTAGGATTCAAAACAGGTATAACCACGAGGTCAATGGTTATTTCTTATGTGACCGGGGCCGCTTCGGTTACGAATTTGTGAATAGTGAGCATCGGGTCCGTCAACCGTTGCTGCGAAAGTCTTATCAGGACGAAGGGAATTCTTTGGAGCCTGCACACAAGGAACAGGTTCTGAATCGTCTCAAAGATATCCTCACAGACAGTTCCGGGATCGTGGGCATCGGTTCTCCGCGATCCACGCTGGAGGCGAATTTTTCCCTGCGCTCACTCGTAGGGGCTGAAAATTTCTACATCGGGATGTCCGAAACAGAGCGAAGCCTCATTTCCTTGATAATAGATATCTTGCGCAACGGGCCGGCCTATTCTCCTTCGCTGCATGACGTTGAGATGTGCGACACGGTATTAGTCCTGGGCGAGGACGTGACTAATACGGCCCCCCGGTTGGCTTTAGCTTTGCGCCAATCCGTTCTGCAGAAGCCTATGGAAATAGCTGATCGGCTCCAGATTCCTAGATGGAGCGACGGAGCGATACGGCAAGCCATCCAGGATGAGAAAGGGCCTCTTTTCATTGCTAACCCTATCGCGACCCGACTGGACGATGTGGCTACGCGGATCTGGTACGCTGCGCCGGATGATATCGCCAGATTGGGCTTTCAGATCGCTCACGAAATTACCACTGAAGCGCCGCGGGCCGAGGATCTGTCGGATGAAACGGGCGAATTGGCTGCAAGCATAGCTTCAGAGCTCAAGCAAGCCAAACGCCCTTTGATCGTTTCTGGGACCGGTTGTGGAAGTGTCTCGGTGATACAGGCCGCGGCCAACATAGCTTCAGCCTTGCACAGCACAGGCTTCAACGTTGGATTATGTTACGCCGTGACTGAGTGCAACACTTTGGGCCTCGGTCTGATGGGCGGAGGGACAATTAAGGACTGTTTTGAAAGGATCATGGCGGGAACGGCCGATACCCTGATCATCCTCGAAAACGACCTATATCGTCGAGCCGAAGCGAAAGTTGTTGAGGCAGTCCTTGAAAAATGCAAGCACGTCATAGTCATAGACCATGTGTTGCACCGTACGGCACAGGAAGCCGAAGTGGTGCTGCCTGCAGGGACTTTCGCGGAGACAAACGGGTCCCTGGTCAGTAGCGAGGCACGGTGCCAACGGCTGTATCAAGTCTTTCCGACATCGGAAGATGTACGAGACAGTCGGTTATGGGTGCTGGATGTCATGTCGGCTATGGGTCGGACAGACACTAGTGCCCTGGACACTATTGAGGCTGTTGGCGCAAACATTGCGAGTGAATTTTCCATATTCAAGCCCATGACGGAAATAGCGCCGCCTGCGGATTTTCGCGTTTTCGGGCAAAAGATCCCTCGCCAGCCGCACCGGTACAGTGGACGGACCTCGATGCATGCGCATATTAGCGTGCATGAACCCATGCCGCCCGAGGACACCGAGTCAGCTCTATCGTTTTCCATGGAGGGGTACCAGGGCATCCCGCCTGCCGCTCTGGTACAGCGATACTGGGCACCGGGTTGGAATTCAGGCCAAGCGCTAAACAAGTTCCAGAGTGAAATAAACGGCCCCCTGATCGGCGGCGATCCGGGCAAGCGGTTGATTGAACCTGCAAGCAAGCAAAGAGTGGTCTACTTTTCCGATCTTCCCGAGGCATTCGAGGCACGGGAGGCTGAGCGGCTTGTCGTGCAGGTATTTCACATTTTTGGCTCCGAAGAATTGAGCGTTTTAGGATCGGCCGTGTCGGAGAAGGTCCCTAAGCCCTATATTGGGCTGAATCAGGCGGATGCGGATTTCTTGAGGAAAAAAGATGGGGACGAGGCAAGCCTGGCTCTCGGAAACGTGATCCGGTCACTTCCGGCTCGGATCATTCCTTCGTTGCCGCAAGGACTGGTCGCTCTGCCTGTTGGGTTGCCAGGTCTTGAAGGTATTGCCCTGCCGGCCTGGGGCAGACTGCTTGATTTGTCATCTCCCGAAAATGGTGTTGGTAATTGAAATGGAAGAAGCCATCCGATCAATCATAATTGTAGCAGCCGTGCTCATAGGTGTGCTCGCTACGGCCGCGGGGTTGATCTGGTTGGAGCGTCGCCTTCTGGGACTCTGGCAGGATCGGTATGGGCCTAATCGCGCGGGCCCGTTCGGATTGCTACAGGTCGCGGCGGACATGATCAAGATATTTGCCAAGGAAGATTGGGTCCCGCCGTTTGCGGACAAACCGGTCTTTGTCCTTGCCCCCGCCATTATTGTGGTGACCGCTCTACTACCATTCGCTGTCATCCCATTTGCCCCGGGGATAGATGTCGCAAATCTGAACATCGGCCTGCTTTTCTTTCTCGCCATGTCGTCTTTGGGCGTTTACAGTATTACGCTGGCCGGGTGGGCTTCGGACAACAAATATTCTCTGCTGGGCGGCCTGAGGGCTGCAGCTCAGATGCTAAGCTACGAAGTGTTTATGGGACTGTCTCTCGCCGGGGTCGTTATGCTAGCCGGTTCTTTCAATCTTCGTGAGATTGTGGAAGCTCAGCGGAAGGTCTGGTTTTGTGTTCCCCAATTCCCGGGTCTGGTAATCTTCATTATTGCAGGTCTCGCCGAGACACGGAGGATACCCTTCGATATTCCTGAAGCGGAGAATGAGTTGGTGGCAGGCTACCACACGGAGTATTCGGGCATGAAGTTCGGAATGTTTTTTGTGGGGGAATATATCGGCATCACGCTCATTAGCGCACTCATTGTCACTCTGTTCTTCGGCGGATGGTTGGGACCGGTCCTACCCCCGGTTGTGTGGATGCTCTTGAAAACGTTTCTCTTTATATGCGGGTTTATACTTATCCGAGCGACTCTCCCACGGCTCAGATATGATCAGTTGATTTCTTTCGGTTGGAAATTGATGCTTCCGCTGGCTCTGGTAAATATCATGATCACCGGTGGGGTACTGCTGAGTACAGGGCAATGAGGGAAATCGATGTTCAGCGTGCTTAACGGAATTTGGACTATCTTCAAGCATGTTATACGCAAGCGGGAAACGATCCTTTACCCGGAAGAAAAACCTTATCTGCCGCCTAGATGGAGGGGTCGTATAATTCTGTCACGCGATCCTGATGGGGAGGAGAGGTGCGTAGCATGCTATCTCTGCGCAGTAGCATGCCCCGTTGACTGCATCTCGCTTCAGGCAACCGAAGACAAACATGGCAGACGCTATCCCGAGTTTTTTCGCATAAATTTCTCTCGGTGCATTTTCTGCGGGTTCTGCGAGGAGGCGTGCCCTACGTATGCCATCCAGCTTACGCCCGATTTTGAAATGAGTGAATATCATCGCCACAATCTCGTGTACGAGAAAAGTGATTTACTGATAAGCGGTCCGGGCAAATATGCCGATTATAACTTTTACAGAATCGCGGGGATGTCTATAGGCGGAAAGGACAAGGGAGAGGCTGAAAACGAAGAGCCCCCACTGAACGTGCGCAATCTGATGCCCTGAAGATAGCCGTGAGGTTGGCCTGATGGATCTTGTCTTCTATATATCGGCAGCAGTGGCCGTTTTTTCGACTCTCATGGTGATCACTCGTTTTAGCGCTGTGCATGCTCTTTTATATCTGGTCGTGTCTTTCTTCTCTGTGGCCTTGATTTTCCTTGTGCTGGGAGCGCCGTTTGTGGCCGCGCTCGAGATAATCGTTTATGCGGGGGCAATTATGGTGCTCTTCGTGTTTGTGATCATGATGCTCAACCTGGGACCACGAGCGCAGGAGCAAGAAAGAGCATGGCTGAAACCGAACGTGTGGCTCGGTCCATCGATTCTGTGCATCATTCTGGTATCTGAGCTGATCT
>DATJPW010000358.1:0-3185 GCA_035506215.1 Desulfomonilaceae bacterium | reverse complement strand
CAAAAGTCGTGCCTAGCTCATCTGTGATACGAGGCAACCACTGTGCCAGAGTCCTCATTTGAGCTGGCCCGTCATAGGCAACCAGATAACAGAATATATCACTTGGCGGCCTACCAAAAACCTCTTGCAGTTCACTTCTTTCCAAATTCTTGCACTTAAGAGCTGCATGACAAGCTTTCTTCAGCTGCTCCTCGTCGATAACAGACTTGACTTCCAAGGTGGCAATCACGCCTTCAGCTAAGAAGGCCCAATCCTGTGGTGAATACGTTAGACGAGGAAAGTCCTTCCGGTAAATTACAATATCTTCTTGGCTACGGTACTCAACTTTTGATGGACCTGGTATTGAATTTCGATCTATAATTTCACCCTGTCCCACTTCTAGGTTTCGTGGAAGATGATCGTTCAGAAACGTTCTTATGAACCACTCTCTCGGGCCTCCTCTTAGATTAGGATGACCGGCATTGGAAGCCACTTCACTTTGAGCTACCAAAATCCTTTCGATGGCGTTTATGTGGGATGAAATCACTTCACTCCTCTTGCCTTTCTTGGTGGAGACAATAATACAGATCTACGTAGGCCCGAACCGGCCAGAATGCCCATTGAAACTCCTTGAATGCGTATTCTGATAACACTTCGTTTGGGAAGTCCCCCTTTCGCAAATTTATCGTTGATTAGATCCATCGTCAACGACAATCGGCAAGCTTGATAAGCGCCTCTGTAATTCACCACATCTAGTTGATTTCAGGCCACCGCGCTCTACGCTAATATTCAGAGAAAATGAACTCAGTAGGATAGAGCGCAATACTCCGGATGTTGAGGTCGAACGTTCGAATCGTTTCGGGCGCACCAGAAATAACGTTCCCGAAAATCACGATGGCACGCTTTGGCGAAGCACCATCGTGATTTCTTGTCTGGAGGGACCCGGTTGGCATCCAAAAACGCTCGGCCTTCTCGTGCTCACCATGCCTCGGTCCCGGCCGGCTTCTATGGTTTTACCCGCTTCCACGTGTTCCGGACGTGGCCTGTCCCCTCTTTGGTGGTGAACTCCTTAAGGGTAACAGCTCCGGTAGGGTCGAAAGCAAATTTATACTGATCGTCCCCCTCAAATTCGTAAATGCCGATCAACGTCTTGCCCGCGTTGGGCCCATTCTTACGGACAAGATGCATTTCTTTGGGGTTTTTCGTGGCATCGATTTTTACGATCTCAAAAATGATCGGTTCCTCGGTCTGATTGGGAACAATGACCTGTCCCTTGTTGCCTTCATAGATTATTTTGCTCCGACTCACATGTTCATCGGCAGCTTTCTTGCCGCCCAACTCCCCCGATACCATTATCCAGGTACCTTGAAGCTTCTGCAGTTCCTTTTGTGCATCTGCGCCTCCGACGTCAGCGGCAAGAGCGAAGCCGACCGACCACAGAAGCAGGAAAGCAGCGCCAATGGACGCGATCTTCCAGCGCATAATTCGTCCCCCCTTGTTGAGATTTAATTCATGGAGTGTGATATCCTGGTCAAGCCATCAAGACATGTCTTTTGGGCCACCTATGATTATTCTGCCCAATAGTTGTTGTAGAAGTCAAGCCTGACCGCATCTTCATTAAAGCCTTAATGCGCGGCCTGAAGGCTCAATCGCCCCCCGCCCTAAAGATCATCTCCACAACTGGTCATCCATGTGGACAATCACAATCTTGCCGCGACCGGGCAGGCCTGCTGGCAGGTTTGCCTTCCCTGCTCTCGCCTCAAAGGCTGCGAGCCGGCCTTCCAATCATAGCCGTTCTCATCGAGAATCGATCTCACCTTGCGGTAAACAGCGGCCACAACTTGAGGACACCTTTCAGGCATTTTTCGCGGGTCTTCCTCGATGATGTCACGGCAATGAATGCCCCCATATCTCCGTTCCTGCTCCAGCGAGAACCAGTCCAACAGCTCTGAGATCATAATTCGGAGCTTGGGATCCTCCTCTTCTTCCGATGTGCCCCTTCCGGCGTAGAGACCAAGGAGACAGGCGCCTCCGGTGAGCGCTCCACAGATGTCTCCGGATGAGCCTATTCCGCCGGCAAGACTGGAGACAGCCCTGATTGCATCGGGATTGATTTTGTCCTGAGCTTCAAGTCCCATAAACAGTATTATTTCGCTGCAATGGAACCCTTGTTGAGCCAGTTCCATCATGCGACCCAAATCCGCTGTGATTGCGCTTGACGGAAACATGGCAAATTCCTCCTTTCCGTACGGTTCGGGCAGTCAGCCCCCTTGCTCTGATCTACGACCTCATGACACGGATCTACGCGGCACAGTACACTCATTTCCGCACGCAGCTTCGGAATCCAACTGTTTGGTCGAGGATAAGCCTATCAGCAAGTCGGCTAGCGTGGTGAGTGCCTCTTCATCGACCCAACATTCGATGTTCTTGCCTCGTCTTCCCATGCGTATGAGCCCTGCCTGTCGGAGTTCCTTGATATGGTGAGAAAGAGTAGAGGGCGCAATGTCCAGTTCCGCTCCCAGTTGGCCTACGAAACGCCGCGCCTCGGGCTCTGACACCGCCATTGCTCCCGGCGGGCAACACGATGCCAGCCGAAGGAAGACAGCAAGGCGGTGGGAATTTCCCAGTGCCTTGAACATCTCGGCCAGTTGTTCCATGTTGGCAGCTTTATTGTTCGACATATTTAGAATTATAGAAATGTATTCGCCGTTGTCAAGAAAAAAATTTGGATCGCTAGAAAAATGGCGTGAAAATAGGCTGTTGGCAAAGAATACAACAGTTGATGGAATTCTTGACCTTTTGCAAGGCCCGTCTTGATGAGACTGGTGGAGTCTGGCGCCACTGCCGGACCGAATTTTCCCATCTGGTCGCTTGGCACCTGTAGTCAGGGTTTATATGATTTTCAAAACGGCCCTTTCTTCTCTTCATCCGGGAGCTTCTCCTGGACAAACAACCAGATCGGCCAGAGGCACACGATCAGCAGCCAGAGCCATTTATGCGTGTACCCGTAAGTATTGAGAGGAGAATTGTTTGCGATCGTGTTTTGTAAGGCGTCGGATTTTTGCATGGTCATCAGGTAAATGACAAATCCCGCAACCAAGTAGATGATTGCTAGGATGATCAGAAAGGTTTCCATGATTCCTCAGCCCCTTTATTTCCTCCGCGTGCGAGTTCATTCAAGGGGATTGGCGAGGTCTTTACGGGTC
>DATJPW010000357.1:0-11497 GCA_035506215.1 Desulfomonilaceae bacterium | reverse complement strand
GCGCCGACGCGGCCCGCCGCGCCGGTGACCAGAATGGGATTTGCCATGTTTTTTCCTCCCATGCGTTAAAGCGAAGTCAGATTCGTTGAATGCGAGCGTCAACCAACAGAATCACCTGTTCCTTAAGGCGTGGTGCGTTCGATATTGTTTCCGAAGAGAGGCGTCTCTTGCCTGCAGGCTACCATTTGCCAACGTGCGCACCGCCGTCCGCGTGCAGCACCTCCCTGGTCACCTGACCGGCTTCCGTCAGATAAACGATCGCGTCCACAATGTCTTTCACATCGAATATCGGTCCCATCGGTTGCAGCGTCTTGAGAAAATCGTTCGGGTCATCCTTGTGCATAGGCGTATCGACAATTCCCGGCGCAACGGCGTTCACGCGTACGCCCTGTTTCGCGTATTCCATCGCCAGGTTCCGCGTGACGGCCTCAATGCCGCCTTTCCTGATCATGGGAACCGCAGCGTTTATTCCGGCGATCGGGTGATCCACCATCGTCGACGTGATATTGACGATGCTTCCGCCGGTCTTCTGAACCAACATCTGCTTGATCGCGAGCTGGGTGATGAAGAGAAAACCTTCGATGTTGACGGAAACGAGAGACCGCAGATCCTCGAACGTGTAATCCGTGAAGTGCTTCGAGAAATATATGCCGGCGTTGTTGACCAGCGCGTCGATCGATCCAAATTTGCTCTTGGCAACTTTGGCTATATTCGCCGCCGTTGCCGCTTCGGCGATGCTTCCATAGCCCAACGCGGGTTCATCTGATGCCTCGAACGCACCGGACTTGGTGATGTTTCGCGAATTCGCCACCACGTTCTAAACGCGATCCAGAAAAGCCCTTACAAGACCTGCTCCGATGCCTTGCGAGCCACCGGTCACGATCACCGTTTTCCGTGCATCTGTCATTTCTGAGCTTTTTTACTGACCGTCGTATCTTTCGAATTTGTATACATTTACTCTTCCGGACACACTGTTTCTTATTTTGTCACTTGTGAAGAAAGGCCTTTCAATTCGTATCCTGCAATTCAGCACCCCCGGCCCTGGAACACGGGATCTGAATCGCGGGTTGGGTCTATGGGGAACCGGGTGTGCTTGGGCGAGGAGCTTAGTAACCTGGGGTCCGGCCGACGATGATTCGATTCGTCTGCAATAGTGACGCTCTGCGAGTGCTCGGCCTTCTCGTGCACCCCCCTCTCCCATTGAGGTTCACCAGTGATTTTGCTGCTTTAAACAAATCGCAGCAATTTTCCCTATTCCGGACTTGTTGATTACTCCAAACCTCGCTTGGCCTAAAATTTTATACAATTCAGCCCATTCAGCAATTTATATGTTAGATGCGTCACCCGTAAAAAGGGTTCTCAGACTGAGAACAAATTCCCCGACGTGGCGACCGCGTCACCCTACTCGTCTAATTGTAAGTTTCATTGTAATGGTGAAATAGAGTCACTGTCGGCACGGTCATGCGTGACTGCCAACGTGCATTTCCCCCACTTTTTCTGCCGCGTTGATATAGCTTGCCTGCCACGTGACTGACCTCATGTTCATGAAGCCCTTTTCATAGACCAGTGCTTCTGATCGTAGTCGGAGCGAAAGTATGGTATCAGGGTGGGAGGCGACATTTCCTTGTGGAGCAGGCGTTTCCTTTGGCCCCACATTATCGCCCCGTATTAGGGTAACGAACACGGATGTGAAAAATAATTGACGGAGTCGGCCTGGGGGCGGTACGGTTAGATATAGTGAAAATCCCTTTTTTGAGCGATGTGAAGGCAGGACCAACTCGCAGAATCAGAACAGACAAGGCGACAACTTTTTTGGGCGGGGAGCCTTGAAGTGACGTATCAAGATCCGGAAGACCTCCAAGATGCGGGGCACGTCGGAGAATTACTGGAAATATAATGTCCGAAGCGTGTTCTTGAAAAGGAGAATTCCCGATGGACACCAAAGAAAGGTTTTGTTTTAGTGAACCGGTGATGATTGCGCTTGTAAGTAATGGATTCTGGTTAGCGCTCTTGATTTTCTCCCTTGTCTTCTTTAGGGCAGAAATCAGGAACGCACTGAATTCTCTTAGCAGTGTCAACATTGCTGGCAGTCATCTCGAACTCGCAGACCGGCAAATGGCCCTTAAATCCTCTGCGATCTTATCCAACATTTTTCTCGATATGTTGTGTACCTCAGAGTCCAAGCACTTGACACCATTGCTTTCGGAGTCTGAAGCTCAGCAACTAAATAAATTCACCATAAAATATGTGGAAGAAGTGCCAAAGGAAGAGTTAAATCTACTGCTTGTAAGCAATATCGCTTGGATCGGGTTCCGGAAAGGCACTCTAGCGGACTCTTTTTCCATATACAAGTCACTTGTATGTAAATACCCACGTCATCCCTCCATCCACGCTGACTATGGGTATGCGCTCTTGGATACCAACCCTGGTGAAGCCAAAAATATATATGACGAATTGGTGAAGCAATACCCTGGCGAGCCGAGCTACAGGTATTGTCGCGCGGTTGCCTATATTAAAACTGAGCCACCTGAGTTCGATAAGGCTGTTGCTGACTGGACGAATTGCCTTGATGCAGGATATATGGACGACCAAATGCTTGATGACATCAAACCGTTGTCCATAAATAAGCCTAGCGAATATAGCAGGTTGAAGGAAAAATATGAGAAGTTCAAAAGCGAGAGACAGCAAAAGTAACATGGGCTACAACACAACATAACAATGGGCTTGTCAGTGAGTTGTCCTAGGCTAGAGCGGTTCAAAGTCGGTTTCTTCGCTTTTCCGCTTTTCATGAATTATTCGCTGGCGTAAGCCATTTGAAGGACCAAGGGTCCATCGTTCTGGCAAATAATTTACTGCAAGAGATCCAGGCTATGATTAACAGTGGAGCATTGTAATGGCGCTTTAGTGGCGTATAAGAGAGGAGACAATGACATGAGAACTGCAAGGAAAAGTCCCAGCAACGCCCTGGGGGACCAGTCACAGAGTTTGCAAACCTTCGATCTGCTCGATCTCCAACAGTATACACAGGAAAAAGCATACTCCTCCACCGCAAGCAAGGACTTCCACTTATTTTACGTTGGCCGTGACGACGTCCACGACATTCTTAAATACGTTCTTTCCCGCGTCAGCGTGTCCTTGTACCTCAATATGTTCGGGTTCGATGACGACGAACTCAATGACATCTTGATGGCGAAAGCTGCGGACCCGCGAGTAATCATGCTGATCACCTTGGATAAGAGCCAGGCTGGCAGTGTGCACGAAAAAAGACTTCTCGACTCTGACATGGCCAAGGACCCGGCCGCGTTCAACACTTATTTCGTTATTGGACAGTCGGCAACCGGTCAAATTAGTCATACCAAAGGTTTCGTGGCCGACAGCAAGGTTGGCGGCGAGGGCTCAACAAACTGGTCGACCTCTGGCGAAGGCACCTTCATCGTCGTCGGGAAAGCAGGCGGCCCCGGCTACAAAGCGCAGAACAACACACAGACGATCTTCACTGACCCGGACACCATAAGCCGTTTTCAGGCGGAGCTGATTGCAGAGCATATGGCCGCGCGAGCACAGAAAACGGCCACAAAGAAGACAGCCACAAAGAAGCGACAAATGGAATGAGTTCTGGGCACATCATCTTCAGTGTTGACGAAAGACTTCTTGAGGTCCCAAAATGCAAGGGGAATGGCATTGGTCGTCGACCAGAGTTTTGACGGACAAGTAATCGAAATGCTGCTGGGAGACACTCTGGAACTTCGCCTTCCGGAGAATCCCATGACTGGATTCCGCTGGCACCTCCAAGCAAGCGGCGGCCAGGTCTTTGCTCTTGTTGAAGATTCCTTCGAACCAGGAGACGTGACACCTGGACAAGGTGGCATTCATTGGTGGCGGTTTCAAGTAGTCGATATTGGTGCCGCGATTCTTGAATTGTCGTACAGGCGAAAATGGGAGAATACTCGTCAACCTTCCCAAACCTTCAAGCTCCAAGTTAACGCCATGAAGTGATAAGTGCTTTAAGGGAACCGGGGGCGCCACCGACCAAGGATAAGCGTGCCTTATGCTACCATTCTAATCGTCCAAAAATCGCTAGCAAGTCTGCTCTGCGTTAAATAGGCGTAGGGAAGAGTGAAGTATCCTTTCATACCCCATCCTTCTCCCCAAGAATTCCGCACTAGAAATACCTGTTGTGAATCATCATAGCCGATCGCCACTACCGCGTGCCCACCGACAACAGCATCTCCAGGAGCGGGCATCGGTGCATGTCCTGTGTTTGCCACTTCTTGGCTTTCGAAGCTCTCGTAGACGGTGAAGCCAAAAACGAACGGGTAACCAGAGGCAAGGCATCCTTTCATTTGGTTGAGGTCCTGAGGCAGCCTGGAATAAACCTTGATCGTGTGCTGAAGGGCCGTTTGATAACAATCCTCGGGTGGTTTGGCTGCAAACTGTGAAATGTCGTATGACCAATCAGGAGGCGGAGGGCCTTCCGGACACACTCCCTGTGCTGCTACGCTCTTTATTCCATCGCGTATCTGCCCACCAGAGTCTGTGCCTACGGTCCCCTCCATCCCGCGTTCGTTGTAGTAAATGAACAATCTGGAAGGTACGAAGGCCGGTTGTAGGTTTTGTTTCAACCGATCAAAATGAATGGCGCCTGCAATCGCATTTCCAGTGCAGCTGCCTAACTGGCCCTGGTCATAAACCGGCGGACACTGAGATCTCAGATCGATACTTGTCGGCAGGGCTCGTAGCGTCGCTATTGGTGCAGCGTAGAGGAAATCTCGGTGGTCCGGCAAATCTGGAATCCAACCATACCGCTGAATCTTGCGAGGCATTTTCAATACTCCTTTCGTGCTTTGGAGAACATTAATTCCACAAGAGCCAGAGCAATTTTAGCATTCCAGGGATGGCTACGGTGGCGACCCCATTCCCCCACTCGATTATAACAAATTGGCAGCGCCAGGCAATCCTCAAGCGTTTTCATCGTCAGCGAAAGTGGGAAACTTGCATCGAGAAATTGGAGGGCAATTCGAGTTCCAAAAAGGCTTGGGATGTTTCGGTCGACTTGCCTACGCCGCAAGTGTGATTCCTAGTTGAGGCTCAACAGGTCATTAAATTACCAAGCGCTAGTTCCTGAGGCCATGCTCCTGACCTTGTTCGTCCGCACTGAGCAAGGAGATTTCTTTCCCCTTAAGAGAGAAACGTCTTACACCTCTAAGTTCGCAAGTGGTACATATGGCAGAGGCAGGTTGGGGTATCTACTAAAGCGAAAGGAGACAAGATGGCGAATTCCAGCAATCCACTGAGACAAATCAAACACATAGTTGTTTTGATGATGGAGAACCGGTCTTTCGATAATCTGCTCGGCTGGCTGTATGACCCTGAGAATAATCAGGCTCCCTTCAATCAACCGCCGCCTTCGAATTTCGAGGGTCTCTATGGCAAGGATTTGTCGAACCCGGGATCTGAAGGCCCAATCCCGGTAGGCGAAGAGCGAGACCCAACCTATCCGCGTCCCGACCCGGGCGAAACTTATGAGAACGTGTATTGCCAATTGTATAATGAAGCGAAAATCCCCGCGTTGGATCAGGTCCCCCTCAATCCTCCCCAGCCGCCACCAATGCAGGGCTTCGTGACGAATTACAGCGTGCAGCCCTCCGTCATTGACCCAAAAATCATCATGAACTGCTTCAGGCCCCAATCGGTCCCCGTTCTCTCCTCTCTCGCATATTACTATGGAGTTTGTGATCACTGGTTTGCCTCTATTCCGTCCGAAACCTTGTGCAACAGGTCCTTTCTCTATTCAGGGACCTCCTCGGGGTACGTGAACAACGAGGGGGGCAACGGTCTGTTCTTCGTGAACCGGGACACACCGACTATCTTCAGCCTGTTGGAAGAGGTTAACATAAGTTGGAAGATATATTGTGCCAGCTGGATCATCACCAGTCTTGCCTTGTTGACTCAGGCCCGAGTCATGTGGCGTTTCTTGCCGACACATTTCGCCTATCTTGACGAATTTTTCAATGATGCCAAAAGACCCAATGGTCTCCCGACTTGTTCCTTTATCGAGCCAATTTACATGGATTCTCCGTGGGGCGCTGAAAACGACATGCATCCGGAAGCCTGGCCCGCACCCTTCGCGATCGCCGGTCCTTCGAACCTCCAGAAGGGCGAAGCGCTTCTCTATAAGGTCTACCAAGCCGTCCGCAATAGTCCTGACTGGAACAGTACTCTGCTGATCATCATATTTGACGAGCACGGAGGATGTTATGACCACGTACCGCCACCCAGTGCGATCCCGCCAGATAACATTATCATCGAATCTGGGCAACGGGGATGCAGTGGCTTTCGATTCGATCGGCTGGGAGTACGCGTGCCAGCCATCGTGGTTTCGCCTTTCACGCCTCAGCAGGCGATTGTGAATGACTGTTTCGATCACACATCGGTTCTGAGCACAATAGCGAAGAGCTTTGATCTCTTTGAGAAACAGAGAGAACAACTTGGCCAGCGGCAGGCAAACGCATTGGACCTCAGCAAGGCGCTTACACTATCCGTCCCACGCACTGATTTCCCACCGATTCCTCAGCCTCCCTCCCATATCCTGGGTGAAATGAAGGCGGAGCTGAATTTGCTGGCTGCCAGACGGGAACCGATTTCGAAGCTACAGAAAGCCATTCTCAATGGCATAACTCACATAGTGGGTGAACCTCCAGCCTTGCAGGACACCGTTGCAAACATTCATACGGTGGCCCACGCTTGGGAGTTTTTGGAAGAGAAAAAATCGGAGTTGCGTCAGTTGCTTGCCCGAAAACCAAATATTTGAAGCGGCCGCCGGATGCAGGGAGCCGTACTCCTGGCCGATCCCGATTACCGTCGCACTTTTGACGCTTACATTTGAAGAACTCGGCCGCCTTGCTATGGTCCGGGTTCAGCCAGTGGCCTGCCTCCAAAAACCGGTCCAGGTTGAAAGTTAGTATGGGGTGAGGCTTAAGCCAAAGGAATAGGCCTTTTGAGATCAACATAGTCGATTTGTCACCGCCCACATGCCTTTCCCCCGCTTTCCCCCGTTTTGCTTGGATACTGGGTAATTTCGGGCGACGTTGAGGGACGTTGAAGTTGGGCAGATAATTGAGAAGGAGAGGCTCATGCTGAACGGAGCAATAGTCGAAGAGTTCAAGACTAGTGTGCGTGGTGTGCTGATTCAGCCGAGCGACGCCGAATATGAAGACGCTCGCAAGGTCTGGAACGGGATGATTGACAAACGCCCAGCGCTGGTCCTTCGTTGCGCGGATGACAGCGATGTCATAAAAGCTGTTCAATTCGCGAACAGCCACAATCTGCTGGTCGCTGTGCGCGGAGGCGGACACAACGTCGCCGGTTTTGGCACCTGTGACGATGGATTGGTGATTGACCTTTCAGCGATGAAGGAGATTACCGTAGATGCTCGTGAACGAATAGCCACTGCTCAGGGTGGCTTAACCTGGGGCGAATTCGACAAGGCAACACAAGAATTCGCGCTGGCAACAACCGGGGGCCTTGTCTCGACCACCGGCATTGCGGGATTCACGCTAGGGGGTGGTATCGGCTGGCTGATGCGCAAACATGGAATGACCATCGACAATCTCTTGTCGGTCGAAATGGTCACCGCCGACGGCAACAGCGTAACGGCGAACGAAAAGGTCAATGCCGATCTGTTCTGGGGCGTACGTGGCGGTGGTGGGAATTTTGGCATCGTTACCCGGTTCACCTATCGCCTCCACCCGGTCGGACCCACGGTCTTCGGTGGAGCGCTCTTCTATGCTGCTGCGAAGGCGAAAGATCTCTTGCGATTTTATCGAGGGTGGGTCCATAAGCTACCCGACGAACTGACGACGCTGATTGTTTTTCTTACCGCCCCTCCTGCTCCATTCATCCCTCGACAATTGCAAGGTACCCCAATGGTGGCTATTGCCATGTGCCTCGCTGGCGCAGTGGAGCAGGGTGACGCACTGATAAAGCCCCTGCGTGAGTTCGCACAACCCGAGATCGATCAACTAGGTCCTATTCCATACACGCAATTGCAAAATATGTTCGACGCAGGTGCGCCTAGAGGCATCCAGTCATACTGGAAGACGGAATACCTCAGTGGGTTGGACGACCAGGCGATCAACACTCTGATAGAGCACGTAGCCAAGATGGGCGCACCGTTTGCACAGGTGCACATTCATCACATCGAAGGTGCAGTTGGCCGTGTGGACAACGGTGCCACCGCTTTTGGTCATCGTGACACTCCTTTCATCCTGAACATCCTTGGGATGTGCATGGATTCGGCTGAAACGGACCGTCACATTGCATGGGTACGGGCGTTTGCTAAAGGGGTACAGCCCTATTCGACAGGCGCGACCTATTTGAATTTCCTGGGGGTCGAAGGCGAGGCGCGAGTCAAGGCGGCATACGGTGACAAGAAATACGATCGACTGGTGCAGTTGAAGAACAAGTATGACCCGAGGAACTTGTTCCATGTCAACCAGAACATCAAGCCTGCGCGGTGAAAGCAACTCAAGTTAGATCACGCGGAAGGGACATGCTCTAGAGTGAGGCCTGGGTTAATCGGGGAAATGGATCCTAGTGTGCCGTCCTCGAATTACCTGGGCTATCCCTCTCCTGTAGTTACAGGTGGATAGATGCCACCCAAGCCCTAGCTATTTGCGGGGCAGAACACTAACATCCAGTTTTCTTTTTTAGTCTTTCCCCAATCACTTGTCTCAAGACCTTCACAGAGGGCACATTGGCAAGTCTCCCGGACTCATCCTCGAACATTCTTCAAGAGAAACCGGATAGAGTGGAAGGCAAAATGTCCTCGCCATCCACAAGCACAGAAGGGGACCCCTTAAGACGGAGTTTTTCTGCCTCTGATTCGGTTACTCTAATGAAAGAAACCTCGGCTTTAACTGTTTCTAGCCGGAGAGCGGCGTTGATGTTGTTTCTCAAGGCCTGCTCTGAGGCGCAATCTTGTGCCAAGTAGCAGTCAATTCTGATAATCTCTTCCCGCATGAACAGAACCCCTCATCAGGCCCAGACTATTAGACCAAACTTTGGGCTCTCTCGCTAACTCGTGTTACCTGTATAATGGCGGCGACGGTTCACCAGTTAGGCCATAATCATTTTTTCGCTCGGACGATTCCTTTCTCTGGACTTCTATTACTTACAGGATCGGATCTTCCGCGCATACCTAGGAATGTTCAATTCATTGGCGAACCCATCCTTCCAGGCAAGCAACCCCACTAGAATACGAGCCCGCCGGAGAATGTACCAACTGTCATTTCTCCAAAGAGACGGATACTGATGTCGGGTTCACCACCGAATTGAACACAGGAGAATATTTCTGCGCTATTTCGATGAGTTCTTGCTTTTGTTGTTCCGACACATCCGCGTCGATTTTGAAGTATACTCGGATCTGTTTGTAGCCAACCGGGACATCTTCCGACAGACCCAGGAAGCCACGTAGATCCAAATCGCCTTCGACTCTAGACTGGAGTGCTTTAATCTTGATGCCTTTTGCAGCCGCATGGTAGATGAGGGCGCTCGTAAGGCAGCCACTTAGCCCGGTCAGCAGGTACTCGACGGGGTTCGGCCCATTGTCTTCCCCCAGGAGGACCTGGTGCTCGCCCGCGTCCAAGTCAAAGGTTGTCCCATGCAGATGCTCTTGTTTTGCTCCATAAAAATCCTTGATGGTGACGTGATTATGGCCTCCGTTAATCCAATTGTTTTTGACACGAAACTGAAACTTCGCTATGTCAGGATCTCCTTTTATCGCTTCTATGGTAGCAAACAACTGGTCGACATCAACGCCATTCACAGTTCCCAACTTTTCCGCTGGTGCTTGTAGAGCCATTTCTTCCCCTCCCATTTCTTTTGTTCTATGGCCGAGGCCTAGAGAAAGGCTCACCGGCCTGTCGCAGGATGCAGATATCTGCTTCGTTCATGGCGAAATCTGCTGTCCACTTGCTTCTCTTCAATTCACCGGATCCGAACTCTCATATCATGAACTACTTAACCTCAACGGTGAAAAAGCCGCTCCAAGACGTTCCCTCTGTTCATCCGTAGTTAACTCTCCCAGGAGACCCTGATAACGGACATGTTCCACTCCGGAAAAGATGTACTGCCACCTATATGCTTTGAGGAGGGCAGAGCCGAGCATTTCAATTTCACTGGAAGTGAAAACAGGGTTGGAAATCTTGAGGAAGTACTCCACATCGTAATCGCGCTGAGCTTGCAGCAAGCCATCCACGGAAGATACGAGTTCGATCACTTCTCCAATCGCCGTGTCGCGTTCGCTTTGAGTCAACTTCGCGTCTTCGCGTGGCCATTCGAGAGCGTCCATCACCGCGTGATGAGCTTCTTCCTTCCAGTGAAAGAGAAAAACATCCTTGAACAATTGGTCAAGATGTTCATCCGGCTCGATACTCTGCCTGTAGTGCTCTTGAGTGAAGAGTTCGATCTCATAGATCAAGGCCATTACAGCCCAGGTGGACTTTGACAGGATCGCGCCCGCCACTTCGTTCGGATCGTGAGGAAACTTATAGCCCTCAGGCATGCCTTCGGCTATCATGATTTCCAGCCTTCTGAACAGTTCTTGATGCTTCAACTCCTCATCACAAAACCGCACAAGGGCTTCGAGAGCTATTTGATCCCCCAACCAATGGTCCCGACTGATCTCAAGGATTTTGGCGGTTATGAAGCGCTCGACAAAGCCGAACATGCTGCAATATGTCCGTCCCTGAATCTGGCTGAGGAACCTCAGATGATCGCCAGAGAGGAACGGCAGCTGGTCGAGTTGGGTTATGCCGTCAGGAAGAAATTTCTTGGAGAAATCGAATTCGCGTCCCCGGATGACATCTTTGTCAATGTCCCACCGAATTCTTTTTGAGCCTTCGATGCATTTGGCATATCGCTCCGTGTCCACATGGTATCCTGGTCTTTCCATGTTTCGGACCCCCTATTTTCTAGTCTTTGGGCTGAACTTTTGTTGTCAATCGCAGCGGTGTTTCCAACATTTTCTGGATGGCAATATCCTCTTGACTGCCCTGGGTCATCACCTCCTTGGCGGAATTCGGATATTCATGAGCATTCTCATTGGGCATTTCCTACGAAATGATACACATTTGCGACACTTGAAAATGCGGCAAGAGTCCAAAACATGCCCTTCTCGTCGAGCGAGAAAGTAAGTGCGCGTGAATCAGTCCTCCCTTGAAGTAACGGAAAGATGCCGGGTTGAGTCGAACGGCTCCAGGAAAACAGAACCAATAAAGAATCGCCCGTTTTGTGGTATCAAGAGATCACCGATCTTCGCTTGAACAGCAAGAGGGCCGACATTGCCCAGATCTTCTCCACAAACAACAGCCCAACTGGAAGCAATCGCCCACACATACCTGGGATTGGCCATGAATGTCTGCCCGTTGGGAACCCGTCCTGTAAGGCTCATCTGTCCACCGCCAAGCAAAGAGCCACCCACTCTTTCAATTGTTTG
>DATJPW010000356.1:0-19376 GCA_035506215.1 Desulfomonilaceae bacterium | reverse complement strand
ACGCACGTAGAGCCAATGGACGACCGATATGAGGAAATACTGCGTAGGCATACTCAGCAGTGGACATACCTTGGTATCCAGCTTGCGGCTATTCTGCCGATCATAGGGTTTTGTTGCTATTTCTCGGGATTGTTTGACCATGCACGCCTTTTGGAGGGAGTGCCGGCAATAATTGGGCTTATGTGGGAGAGCCTTCCGCCGCGATTCGCGGATGCCCCGGATTGGGCCAAGCCGCTCTTGGACACGCTTGCAATGAGCGTCGCCGGGACCGCTCTGGCGGTTGTCCTTTCGTTACCGCTTGCGCTCCTTGGATCAAAGGGCACCAGTCCTCATCCGACGGTCTATTTTGTTGCAAGGACCACTCTTAATGCTTTGCGATCTATCCCTGAATTGATTATGGGAATTGTGTTTGTGGCAGCAGTCGGTTTTGGGGCTTTGCCGGGCGTGCTTGCACTGGGCTTGCATTCAGTGGGAATGGTGGGCAAGTTTTTTGCCGAAGCTATAGAGCATGTTCCCAATGAACCGGTAGAAGCAGTCAAGGCGACCGGAGCCACCCGACTCCAAGTTATCATCCACGGAATACTACCTCAGGTAATGCCTCAGCTTGCCGACGTCTCGATCTATCGTTGGGAGTATAATTTCAGAGCCTCCACGGTTATGGGAATGGTGGGGGCGGGAGGCATCGGATTCGAGTTGATCGGATCTCTGCGGATCATGCAATATCAGGATGTTTCAGCGATCCTGATTGTGATTCTTTTGATGGTATCGGCCGTGGATTCTCTTGGGGCGTATCTGCGGAAGAGGTTCAAATGACCGAGAAAAAAAGATCAAAAGTTGTAATCACTCACTGGGTGCATAATGAAGTTATCAATCTTCTTCGAGAATCGTGCGATGTCGTGCCGAATGAATCCAAGGAAACTCTCCCAAGAGATGAGATAATCCGAAGAAGCCGCTCGGCAGACGGGATCATGGCATTCATGCCGGATATGGTGGACGCAGAATTCCTGTCCGGGTGCGACAACCTCAAAGTCATAGCCGCGGCGTTCAAAGGCTATGACAACATTGACGTGGAACAATGCACCTCCAGAGGAATCTGGTTCACGATAGTGCCGGACCTGCTGACCGCTCCTACAGCGGAACTCGCGATTGGCCTCTTAATAGGGGTCATTCGCAAGATGATGGAAGGTGACCGATTCATCCGGACCAGCCATTTCGAGGGTTGGAGACCTAAGCTCTACGGGACCGGACTTGCAGGAAATACGGTGGGGATAGTGGGAATGGGAGCACTGGGGAAGGCTATGGCAAGACGGCTGGCCGGATTCGAGGCCCGCATCCTGCACTTTGACAAAGTGCCGTTGCCGGAAGATCAAGAGCGCTCACATAATGTGACCAGAGTCCCGTTCGATCAGCTCGTGGAGCAATCTGATTTCGTTATCATAGCCGTGCCGTTAACCCCCGACACGTCAAACATGTTCGGCGCGGGGACTATCGCAAAAATGAAGAAAGGCAGTTTCTTGATAAATCCGGCGCGAGGCTCAGTTGTGGACGAAGGGGCCGTAGCCGATGCTCTTGAAGCCGGCCACTTGGCGGGCTACGCTGCCGACGTTTATGAAATGGAGGACTGGGCCAGGAACGATCGCCCGACGCGCATAAATCCGAGGCTTCTTTCCATGACGCACAGAACTTTCCTCACCCCTCATCTGGGCTCTGCTGTAGATCGCGCCCGGAAAGAGATTGCTCTTGAGGCGGCACAGAATATCCTGCAAGTTTTCGAAGGCAAGGTTCCTCAGGGGGCCGTGAACGCGCCCCGATTAAAATGATACGCTGTTCAGCCCGCGTAGGATGCGGTAAACGGTGCACCGCATCGGTCAAGTTCATTCTCTTAATTCAATGCTTATAGCAGTTCTCAAAAGTTTTCTACTCATCCAGGGTATCCACCGACCGCGACATAGACTAGTGGGACGGGCGTCTCGCCCGTCGATAAAGAGGACGGGCAAGATGCCCGTCGCCACCGAATCATCTTCTTTTTCGGAAAAAACTTTCGAGAATCACTACAGCATATCATCACCACCCCAACGCGCGCGATGCTGTTCGCTTCGTTCACCGTATCCTAATGGGCCTTTTTGGAAGCGTCCGTTGCACCAAGTGAGCACTCAGGTTGGAGTCTGGGAACGAAACAATTGATAACCGAAAGGACAGTCGAGGTTGCAAGCACGATCAACGGAGAGTATCATAACCGCAGGAGTAGGTCTTATGTCTGTTCGAACCTTAACTGCCATCCTGCACAAGGAACAGGACTTGTTCGTCGCAGAGTGCCCGGAGGTGGGGACCGTCAGTCAAGGGTATACCTTGGAAGAAGCTATTGCCAATTTGAGGGAAGCCACTGAACTGTATTTGGAGGAGTTCCCGGCTCCCGAATCTGATAGGTCATTCCTCACCACCTTTGAAGTGACATATGGTTGAACTGAGGCGAGTCTCAGGCAAGGATACGATTCGGGCTCTGGAGCCGGATGGGTTTCGTGAAAATCAGGCAGCGCGGGAGTCACGTCGTTCTGAAGAAAATGCCGGAAGGTAAAGTCGGCTGTGTGGTCCCGTTACATCGTGAACTCGCAATTGGAACACTTCGCGGAATTCTAAAGCAGGCTGGGGTCCCGCTATTGGATTTTCTGGACAATTTATAACCCCGCGCTACGTCTCGTGGGATCACCAGATCTTACGCGAGGGGATTAGCATCTAAGGGAGTGGGTTCAGTCGCGGATGGTCCTAAAGGCGATGGACCCAGTTCCGCGAGCCGGTCGAACATCGTCTGTACGGCGGCCACGAATTTTTGGGCCATAGATGCGCTCATGTTGAACATCTCCAGGCGGCGGGGGTCGATGCCGGCGTCCTCAAGGAGCTGTTTAGTATATTCCACCACCTGCCGCGCTCGCAGGTTCCCTTCGACAAAATGGCATTCGCCTTCCATGCATCCGGCCACGAAAACAGCATCAGCTCCATGACGGAATGCTTCCAGCAGAAGAATAGGTTCGACTTTTCCCGTGCAGAGCAGCTTTACGATCCTGACATTATGAGGATATTGTAGCCGCATGGAGCCTGCCAGATCCGCCGCGTTGTATGCACAATAGGTGCATGAAAACGCAATAATTTTCATCTCTTGAGAATTCATCAACGCTTCCTGTTCACACTGCCTGCACTTTGGCGAGCACCTGTTCATCCGTATGATGCTGAAGTCTTATGGCTTTGCGGGGACACACGCTCGCACAGATCCCGCATCCCTGGCACGAGGCGGTCTCGATGTAGGCCCTGTTGGTGGCCGGGTCTATTGCCGGCACGTTGAATGGGCAGACTCGCACGCATGTGAGGCACGATGCACAGAGGTCGGGGTCTACCACGGAGACCTCGCCGGACACCTGCAAGAACTCCTTGCTCAGCACCGTGGCCGCGCGTGCCGCAGCCCCTTTTGCTTGGGCCAAGGTCTCGGATATATATTTGGGTCCGTGCGCAAGGCCGCACAAGTAAATCCCCTCGCTTGCGAAATCCAGGGGCCGCATCTTCATATGGGCTTCCATGAAGAAACCCACATCATTGCGCGGAATTTTCATTAACGTCCCGAGGGCTTCTGTCTCAGAATGCGGCCTTATGGCAGCGCTCAGCACAACTCGATCCGCGGGAAGCTCCACTTCCCCGCGCAGGACCTCGTCAAACACCGTGACTTTCAATCCCCTAGCGTCTTCCTCCACCGTCGGTTTTCGCTCTGTATCATAACGAAGGAAAATTACGCCGGCCTCCCTGGCCTTTCGGTAATATAGTTCTTTGAAGCCGTAAGTCCTTATGTCTCGATACAGGACAAAAACATTGATGGACGGATCTTGCTTTTTGAGCGCTAGAGCGTTCTTGATGGCGCTCCCACAACAAACCCTACTACAGTAAAGGTTATCCGGCTCACGAGAACCCACACATTGGATCATGACCACATTCTTGATGCCTTCCAACCGGCTAGGCTCGTCATGGAGGTATCTATCCAGCTCGGTTTGAGTCCACACCTTGTCGGATTGGCCTCGCAGATACTCGGTGGGTTCATATTCCCGGCCGCCCGTTGCAACCACGATGGCGCCGCTTTCTATCTCTGATTCCTCTCCGCCCTGACGATTCCGGACCCTGACCGAAAAACGGCCCACGTGGCCAGAGTAGTCAGTCAGCTCGGAGTTCAATAGGACCTTGATTTTAGGATGTGAAAAGACCTTTCGCTGAAGCTCATCGACAAAGGCGGCCACATCGAGCCCGCCCAAGGTACGACGGAGATTAAGGGCCGCTCCGCCCAGACGGTCCTCTCGTTCCACCAGCGCACATTCAAATCCCTGGTCTGCCAGTGAGAGGGCCGCGGTCATGCCGCCAACACCGCCGCCAATAACCAGCCCGGATGGAACAACGGGAAAAGTGTGTTCCTGGATCGGCTCCAGCCGGGCCGCGCGGGAGACGGCCATGCGTATGAGATCTTTGGCTTTTATTGTAGCAGGTTCAGGTTCCTGCTGATGAACCCAGGAACATTGATCACGAATATTGGCCATCTCGAAAAGGTATTTGTTAATCCCCGCCTCACGACAAACATCACGGAAGAGAGGCTCATGCGTCCTGGGGCTGCAAGAGGCCACTACCAATCTGTTGATGCCTTTTTCGCGGATTTTCTCAGCGATAGCCACAGTGGTGTCTGTGGAACAAGTGAAAAGATTGTGTTCCGCATGAACAACATGAGGGAGGGTCAGGGCATACTCCGCCACTTCCGGTACGTTCACGATGCGTGCGATATTGGAGCCGCAATGGCAAACGAATACGCCGATCCTGGGCTCCTCCCCGCGAATATCTCGCTCTTCGGCAAAAGTCTTCTGTTTGATAAGAGTTTTGCGCACTTCACTGAGCAGCTCGCCCGAGAGTGCGGCCGCTGAGGCCGCGCCCATAACCGACTCGGGAATATCCATAGGAGCTTCAAAAGCGCCTGCGACAAATATTCCCTCGCGGCTGGTCTGATTGGGAGAGAATTCTCCCGTTTCAGCGAAGCCGAACCGATTCAGATCGATCCCGCAGCGCTCACCAAGCTTTCTGGTGGAAGCCGACGGTTCCAGACCCACGGAAAGTACGACCATGTCAAAGGTCTCGCTTGTCATGGTCCCATCATCCCCGCGGAACGTCAGCATAAGATTTTTGGTTTGCTGCTCCTCCTTCACCGTCGAGACAATACCCTTGATGTACCTCACGCCCCCCTTGGAAGCCGCGTTTTCATAATAGAACTCAAATCCTTTGCCGAAGGCTCGGATATCGTTATAAAAGATCGTCGGTTTAATGCGTGCGTCATGCTCTCTGGCTATGATGGCTTCTTTTGTCGCATACATGCAACAAACACTGGAGCAGTAATCGCGATTGCACGTTACGTCCCGTGAACCCACGCACTGTATCCACGCGACCTTCTCCGGGTGTATTCCATCCGAAGGTCTGCGTACCTCGCCCTCGGTTGGACCCGAAGCCGAGAGGAGTCGTTCGAACTCCATGGAAGTCAGCACATTGGGCATCCGACCGTAGCCGTATTCACCCTTAATGTGCGCCTGGAAAGTATCAAAGCCCGGTATCAGTATCACGGAACCGACATCGAGTGTAACCTCTTCCGGCAATTCGTCATGGCGAGGCGCTTTGGGTGGGCAAACACGGACACACTCGAGGCACTCGGAGCACACCCCACAGCTCAGGCACCGTTCCGTTTCAGCTTTCACGGCGGATTCGTCGAGACCTATGACGGTCTCCCGGAAATCATTCTTGCGCTGTTTCGCCGGCACCTCCTTTTTGCGTTCCCGTGCTGCTGTCGATACCCCTTCGATATCCGGGTCAGCTATGGGACGCTCCACGTCTCGACCTTCTTTAAGGTCCTCTCCTTCGAGGTAGCGCCGGATCGACTCAGCCGCTTCCTTTCCTCCGGCTATGGCCTGGATGACGGTTTTAGGGCCCGTCACAACGTCGCCGGCAGCGAAGACCCCTTCCACCGAGGTCGAATAGGTGATTGGATCGACAACGATATAATTGCCTCGCAGCTTCTCGATGCTACCGAGCGACTCGGCAAGTCCCGCGTCCACCCTCTGACCGATGGCGAGAATAACGGTATCCGCGGCCACGCCCATAGAGCACTGGTCGTCAAAACTGGGATTGAATTTGCCGTGTTCATCAAAAACGCACACGCATTTGTTGAAACAGACTCCTTTGATGCCCGCACCGCTTTCCTGAGGCACAAATTCAAAGGGTCCCCAGCAATTGTGGATAATAACGCCTTCTGCCTCTGCTTCATGGATCTCTTCAACGTGAGCAGGCATTTCGTCACGGTCCTCAAGGCAAACCATGTGCACTTCTTCCACTCCCAGGCGAACCGCGGTGCGTGCCACATCGACGGCCACGTTCCCACCGCCTATGACGAGGGTCTTTTTGCCTAACTCGACTTTTTCACTTCGGGCCGCGGCCTTGAGAAAATCGACGCCCTGAATGACGCCAGGCGTATTCTCCGCATCAATGCCGAGGCTTGCGCCGGTAGAACAGCCGACACCGAGAAAAATAGCTTCATATCCCTGGTTACGCAGACTTTCCAGGGTGAAGTCCTGTCCCAGGGCGGTCGAGCATCGAATTTCCACGCCGCAGCGTTTTACGTAGTCGATGTCCCGGTCCAGGACAGCTTTGGGGAGCCGGTATTCAGGAATGCCATAGCGCAGAACCCCTCCCGGCTGCTCGTCTTTTTCAAAGACCGTCACGGAGTATCCCTGAAGAGCCAGTTGATGAGCACAGCTCAAGCCGCCGGGACCGGCGCCGATCACCCCGACTTTACGATTTTGCGCGGGTGCGATCTCCGGCAGGTCAGCGTCCGTCTCCTGCTCGGAGAGGAACCATTTCACGTCATTAATGGCAATCGGCTCGTCCACTCGGGCTCGAGTGCATTTTTCCTCGCAGAATCGCACACACACCCTGCCGCATACGGAGGGAAGGGCACAGTCCTTGCGTATGAGGTTGACGGCTTCCTTGTACTTTCCTTTGCGGGCCAGGGCCAAATATCCTTGGACATGTATGTGAGCCGGACACGCGGCCTTGCATGGGCTTACACCGGCCTTTTGAATTACCGCCTTGTTGGGAATGGCTTGAGGGTAGAGCTTGTGGATTGCCTTGCGGGGTCGAAGGTTAGCATCGAATTCGTTCGGGACTTCCACTGGGCAGACTTCGAAGCAATCTCCGCAGGCGTTGCATTTTTCCATGTCCACATATCGGGGATGCTTGAGTATCCGTGCCTGGAACCGACCGGCTTCTCCGTCAACTCCGAGGATCTCGGAATTGGTGAGGATCTCCACATTAGGGTGCTTGTCAACTTCCACCAGCCTTGGTGAAATGGTGCACATGGAACAATCGTTGGTAGGAAAGGTCTTGTCGAGCTGAGCCATACGGCCGCCGATGGCGCTCTTTTCTTCCACCAGATAGACCTTATATCCTGCATTCCCCAGGTCGATGGCCGCCTGCATTCCCCCTATACCGGCTCCCGCGACCAGGACCGCACCCACCTTGTTTTTGCCCTCGATCTCTCTAGCCATAAGAAGTGTCAACCTCTAAACGTCTGAGCATTGGCCTAATTTGGGCCCGTGCCTTCCTGTCGTCCCCAGGCTGGAGCCTGGGAACGAGAATAATATCTAGGGAGTTCCTGAAGGGGCTGGTGGGGGAAACTTCTTCCAAGAAGTTTCCTCCAGCATGTTCGCCTTTCAAGAGCGCATTCGTGTCAAGCCGCTAATCCTTTGCTTCGGAGCAAAGGAACGGGGTCCACAAGGTGTTTGCGCCACCAGGAGCCTGTTTCCGGTAGCCCCATGGCGACTGCCAAAAGCTCGGTGATGTAAACCACAGGCATCTGAAATCGGACGTTTCGTTCGCGCTCGATCTCTTTCTCGCGTGTGTCCAAGTTTGCCTGACACATGGGGCAGTCGGTTACTATGACTTCACCGCCGGCCTCCAGTGCGGCCTCAAACAAATTCCCGGAAAGCCTTCGGACTACGTCCTGTCTTGTCATGGCGAGGTTTCCGCCGCAACAGTCGGTCTTGTAGCTCCAGTTAACGACTTCGGCCCTCAGCATTTTCAAAATAGAATCCATTTCCCGCGGGTCTTCCGGATGCGGATGCTGCATTGCCTTGGGAGGCCGCACAGTAAGACAGCCGTAATACGGGACAGCCTTGAGTCCTGCCAACGGCTCCTTGATGCTCGCCTGAATCCTTTGGCGGACCTCATCTCTCAGCAGCATCTCATTGATATGGAGAACTTCCACTTCTGATATGTCCGAAGCGTTGGCGTGATCTTCCGGGTGTTTTTGGAGATGGGCCTGACAAAGCTTCAAGCGATGAAAGCAAGCCGCGCAGGGGGTTAGAAGCGGCCTGTCATACTCGGAAGCGAGGAGGAGGTTCCTCGCGGGCAACTGAACGGAAGCTTCAGGGTGCAACACATGAGCACTGCTGGCGCCGCAACAGTTCCAATCATCCAGTTCCACCAGGTTTATGCCTAGAGCTCGGAAAACCGCCGCAATGCCCGCGTCATAATCGTGGGCCGTTCCGTGGAGAGTACAGCCGGGAAAATAGTTCACATCCATGTGAAGACTCTTTTCGGGCAAGGAGTCCGGGGGGCGGTTTTCTTGCAAGAAAGAGCCCTCCGGACTCCCCGCAAAGAACTCCTAATATTGCATTCGTGTGCGGGCAGACAAACTTGTCCCCGGCTCTCGGCTTTGCCAGGGCCGTATGGAATTACGAGGGCTTGTCCACTATGTCACGCACATCTTTGCGGCCGCGAATTCGCTCCGGGATCAATCGTATTCGGCCTCTAGTGAACATCTCCCTACCCAGGTCCAAGTCCTCAAAGAGGCTCATTGTCTTCATTTTGTATCTGGTGATAAGCTCGATCTCATGAACCCGCCCGTGAGTGCGGATCGCTTTCATAAATGACTCGTGAAAGGCCCTGACCCGTGGAAGGCTCACTGTCCCCTGTTTTATAGACATTCGGCGGAGGGTGTCCATCACGTGCGCCAGGTCAATGTCATTCGGGCACCGTGTCGAACATGTGATGCAGGATGCGCAAATCCATATAGTTTCCGATGCCAGCACCTTTTCTCTCTGCCCGAGCTGAACATGCCGGATCAGTACATTTGGCGGGAGGTCCATAGCATATGAGACCGGACATCCACTGGTGCATTTTTCACAATGAAAACAGGCAGAAACCGGCACTTGTGACAGGCATTCCACCTCAGCAAGGAAGGAACCGTCGTCCGGACGGAGAGGGACAGAGTTCAGCAAGATGAAATTTCTCCGTGACAACAATTGTAAAGCTAGTTTCTAGAATAGTCTGCTTGATAGGGAGTGTCAAGCTCAGCGTGCAACCAGAATCCACTCACCAATTTTCACCAAGCTAAACGATTGGGGAGTCGCCCGACTTCTTTGGTGGCCCAGGCGTCCAGCCTTGAAATGATTGCCTGTAGCCTCATGGTTGAACCCTCTACGTGTTCTTGGCAGACGAGGTTACCGTCGTCCGTTTTCCATAAATGAGATGATATATCATTGGTACCACCAGAAGTGTAAATGCGGTGGAGGCGAAAACGCCGAAGATAAAGGACCAGGCAAGGCCGGAGAAGACCGGGTCTAGGGTAATGATCCAAGAACCGAATATTGCCGCTCCCGCAGTTAAACAAATCGGTGTGAGCCTTACTGCTCCGGATTCTACTATGGCCTGTTCCAACTCTTCTCCTGCTCTCATTCGCACGTGTATGAAATCAATCAGTATTATGGAATTGCGCACCACAATCCCTGCGAGGGCTATCATTCCTATCATCCCCGTCGCGGTGAAAAAGATGGAATCGGAATACTTACCTATGCTCTGGGCAAAGAGAGCGTTCAGCAACGCGAAGCCCGGTAGTATTCCGATCATGGTCAGTGGTATGGCTACCATGATCACCAGCGGAATAGCGAAAGATTCGGTCTGCTGAACCAGCAGGATGTAAATTAGGATCAAGGCCCCGGCGAACGCCAGCCCCAGATCTCTAAAGACTTCAAGTGTTATCTTCCACTCACCCTCTCCCGACCATTTTACCTTGAACCCTTCATGCAAGGGCGTTTTTTCCGCGGCTGCCGTGAGGTCCAGAATGGCGTCCACCGGACTTCTTCCGGCAGTCTCACCTGTTACGTAAACAACACGCTCCAAGTTCTTTCTAAAAATGGCCTGTTGTATAATTCCTTTTTGCAAGTTACCCAACTCGTTAAACGGCACCATCGATCCATCGGCCGCTTTTATACGCAACGGTCCCATATCTTCCGGTCGCGAGCGCAAATCCCTCGGCAGCCGCAAGTTTATTTCCAGAGGTTCTCGTTCGGCATCACTGTGCATTGCCGTTGGAGATTCCCCGCCCAAAAAAATCTCAGCGGACCTCACTACGTCGTCTTGAGTGATTCCGTTCAGGCCGGCCTTGGTACGATCCACCACAAAGTGGTAGCGCGTCTGTGGGGCCTCTACCGTATCATCCACGTCAACTACGTCCACGGTGGACTCCATCATTTTCCTGACTTTCTTGGCCTCATCGATGATATTTCGGTAGGTGGCTCCGGGTGGTCCGTACACCTCAGCCACGATAGTGGACAGAACCGGCGGTCCCGGCGGCACTTCGACAATCTTCACGTTTGCGCCGACTCGTTCGGAGAGTTGGCGAATGTCCGGACGTATTCTTAGGGCCATAGCGTGGCTTTGAAAGGCCCGCTCGTATTTTTCCAAAAGATTCACTCGAATATCCGCAACATAGCTTCCTTTGCGGAAATAATACTGTCGAACCAATCCGTTGAAATCCACCGGCGACGCGATCCCCACGTACGACTCGAGATCGCGAACTTCATTCAACGTGGACAAGTAGTGCTCCAGATCCGATACGACCTTGTCCGTCGTTTCAAGGGTGGTGCCTCTCGGCATGTCCACCAGCACGAGGAATTCATTCTTGTTGTCGAAAGGCAGCATTTTTAGCGGGACCAGTTTGAATGCAACGAGCGTTAGCGAACCGAGCAACGCAAGAAAAACGCCGCCTAGAAACATGTAGGTCTTCCGACGGCTTTCGAGGAAGGGTGTTATGACTCTCTTATAAATTCGATAAACCGCGCCTGTCTTGAAATCGTAAGGTTTCTCCTGCTCTCCGTATTCTCTTTTCAGGGCATGGTACGTAATCCACGGTGTCACGGTGAAAGCTATTACCAGGGACATGAGCATCGCTATCGGAACGTTAAGGGCCATGGGCCTCATATACGGGCCCATCATTCCGGTGATGAAGAACAGCGGAATGAAAGAGGCAATAACCGCCAGAGTGGCCATAATGGTGGGTGGACGGACCTCGTCCACTGCCAGGAGAGTTGCATCCAGAGGGGGATGGTCTTTTAATTTGAAGTGGCGGTGTATGTTCTCCACATCGACAATGGGGTCATCGACGAGCAGCCCTAACGAGAGTATAAGAGCGAACAAGGTGACCCGGTTGATAGTATATCCGACCAAGAAATTGGTCAGTAGAGTCACAGCAAGCGTCATGGGGACGGCCAGAGCCACGATTATTGCTTCCCTCCACCCGAGCACTATCGTGAGCAACGCTACAATGCTGATGACAGCTATCCCCAGATGGCTCATCAGCTCATTGACTTTCTCATCGGCTGTCCGACCGTAATTCCTGGTGACCAGCACTTCCACATTTGACGGAATAACCTCCCTCTTTAGATCTTCCACCTTTTTTATGAGGCCCTCGGCAACCTGTACAGCGTTGGTGCCCTTCCTTTTGGCTATTGCAATGGTCACCTGGTTGTATGCTTTCCCCTGAAGGGCCGTCTTGGAACCACGTGTATCCGGATCCAGTGTGGCTCCCGGTCCGAAGGTGAGACGAGTGTATGTTTCCGCTTCTTGAGGACCGTCTTCCACCTGCGCTACATCGCGGATGTAAACCGGCTTGCCGTCGTATACTCCCAGCACAAGGTCTTTGACTTCTTCCACGGATCCTATGAACGGCCCAGCGTCGACCAGAATCTCGCGGTTCATTTCGTCCATGGAACCGGCCCGAAGGTTAACGTTGGCTCCCTTGAGCGCTCGCTCCATTTCCAGGACAGATATGTGCCTGGCGGCTAGACTTTCAGGTTGAAGCAGCACCTTAATTTGACGCTTACGTCCTCCGACTACGTAGGCCTTTCCGGTATCCTGAATGCTCTGAAGTCGGTGAAGGATCTCGTCTGCAACTCGCCGCAGCTCATAGTCCGAGTAAACGGGACTGTACAGCGAGAATGTAACTATGGGCACGTCATTGACATCAACCGGGCGTACCACCCACCCGGTGACACCGGGCGGGACGCTGTCTACGTAAGACATGATCTTGCTGTTGACTTTGAGTATGCTGGTCTCAAAATTCTGGCCCACATAAAAACGGGCAGTGACCACAGCGGCGCCGGGGCGAGAAGATGAGTAGATGTACTCCACGCCGTCTATTTCCCAGAGCTTGCGCTCCAGATTGATGGTGACGAGATTTTCGACTTCTTCAGGGGACGCTCCTGGAAAATTGATCATGATGTCCACAACCGGCACCACGATCTGAGGCTCTTCTTCCCTGGGCGTCAAAATGAGCGCAGCGGCCCCGGCCAAGAGTGAGCCGATGATAAAAATAATTGGCAGCTTCGAGACTAGAAAGGCCTCAACGATCTTTCCTGTGCTTCCAAGATTGTATTTTTCCGAAAGACTCATTTTCCTGACAGCTCATTTCGGCAGATTCAGGCGAATGAAGCCGCTGGCGGCAGTGTGACGGACGGTCTCCATGTGGCGGGACTGCGCACGAAAAAGCGGTCCATCAGGAATCGGCGCTTATTTCTATCGCACAGGCAATTAGGGTCTTGCCCAGTCGCTACGGAACAACCACCTTCTCCCCCGCGGTCAATCCCGAAATAATCTCCACCCTTCCGTCACCAAGATTGCGCCCCGTCTTCACATGGCGAATTCGGATCGTATCATCTTCCAGCACTTTAACGGTTTCCAGTTGCCCCACCACTTGAACGGCGGCTTCAGGAACGACTATTGCCTCCGATGCACGAGTGTCGAAGCTGAGCGTTCCGTAAAGACCCAGGCCGAGGCCCGGAGCTTTGGAAAGCGGCGCCTTCACCGTTATAGTCCTGCTCCTTTCGCTCATTTGTGGGACCACTTCACGTATGGTCGAGTTTTGCTTTACATGAACGGACGGGACCTCCAGACGGACAGGACTTCCTACATGGAGGAACGGGGCATACTGTTCGCCTGCGGCAGCGACCAATTCAAGCGTTTGGGGAACATATATGCTAATCAGGGTGCGGCCCGGTGTCGCCAAGTCTCCTAGATTGACGTCTCTTTCCGCTACGATGCCGTCAAAAGGGGCTGTGACGAGGCCGTATGACATGGCTGTTCGCGCTTCCTCGAAGGCAGCCTCCGCCCTTTGCTCTCCTGCCTGGGCTATCTCAAACTTGGCCAAAGCGTCATCGTAGTCTTTTTTCGCTACAGATTCCTTCTCAAACAGGGCCTTATACCGCTCAAAGTCGTTTCTCGCCCTCACCAAGTCAGCTTTAGTGCTTTCCAGATTGGCTTTGGCCTGATCCAGGCGCTCGGACATCTCTTTTGTATCAATACGGAGCAGCAACTGACCTTTCTTCACCTCATCGCCTGCATCCGCCTTCACGTCAACAATATATCCCTGAATTCTAGCGGCCACTCTTGCGATTTCGCGGGCAGTCACAGTCCCCGACACCGACACCGTGCCGGAAGTCTCTACAGTTTCGGCCTTCACCGTTTTCACGGCCGGTCCGTGTTCGGTCGCAAGACGACTTTTACCTCCGGGGATTTTTGAGTGGAACCCGCCTTGCACCCATATGAGTCCAAGGATCAGACCAATCAGCGCAATTGCTGCTATCAGAATCTTCTTTCGCGCCATGGTCACCCCATGTCCCGCCGGGATCGATGGGAAATCGTAACCGAGAACGCCAACTTGGGCGACCCCATTCCCACCTCATTCCTCAGGGAATCAAGCCGCAACTGCGCGGCGCTTACTAGGCTGTGGTTTTTGGGATACTCGTCGGTCATCCTGTGGTCCCCCGGCCTTAAATGCCACGTATTGGGTTCTTATGAACCTATGGAAGCTTAGCTACCCCCCGGCAGAAAGAAAGTGGTTTTCGATATGACTTGAGCATACTTTACGAGACCGTCCTGGTCAACCACAACCATGATCGTTGCGCGTTCGGCACCCCAAAACAGCTCGGTAATGTCCCGGGAAAGGAGAGGCCGATTCCAGAAGGGCCCGCCTCGTTTTCGCGAGATACATACAATACTTCTGTCCTAACTTCGCCGACGTCAAAACAATATTAGTAAATATATTATAATATAGTAATATTTTAAGTTAAACACTTAATGTATGTGTATAATAAGTTAAAATGAGTTGAATTATTATCCAAATGATGATATCTACCCGTTTCGTCCGGTGAGACCTTTCGGTCCCCAGATCGCCCAAAATAGGAGTGTAGAAATGAACAAGAGCCGCATGCTCACCATCTTTTTCTCATTAGCCATCGTAGTTTTCTGCATCAATGCCTATGCTGATGATACATCCCACCAGATAGCCTCTCTGGAGCAGAAAGCGGAGCTTATCAAGAACCAAATCAATCAGGCACAGTCTCAATGCGGGAATGGGCTCGAAAGCCAACTGAAACCCCTTACGACTTCCATAGAGAACCTTGTTCAGCAACGAGTCCAACTTGGAGCGCAGATTTCACAGCTAGAGTCGCAGGTTGAAGATCTTAAGAAGAATAGCAGGGCAAGCTGTGCTCGACACGTCAAGCAGCAAGAAGAACAACTGGTTGTAGTCAAGCAAGAGATAGCAAATCTCGTTGCCAAACAAAAAGCTGATATGGCACAAAAAGCTGAGACGGCACAAAAGGCGAATGAAGTTACAGGTAGTCCTGCCGCACCTGCCGTGTCCGCCACTGCGCCGGAAAAACACAAATGAGGATCCAGAGCCGCGAGTCGTCTCCAAGCGAATGGATGTAAGCGGGAATAGGTCCCAGTCCGATTGCTGAGATGTGATGGACGCCTGCCGAAAATTGGCATGGCTTGCCGCGATCTGTGCCCGACACATGCTACATGCTATTCGCTTGAGGCGATTCTCGGAAGTGCGGCCGGTCGAGTCGCCCCGTGCTGACATGTTATGATGATCTGATTCTTATGAATTGCTGGAGAGCCAAAAAGCACGGTGGCCGGTTGAGATCAGGTCGCCTTGTCGAACATTCAGCTACATGAGATTTTTGCATCAGGCCACGTGGTGTTTGAAATCAAGCATTGATGAAGGAAACCGCTTGTGTTTCCGACCAGTACTCGCCTTGATTATTGAATGAAATAAAACCAACGTGGCCTCCGTGTTTTGGAATCTCGAGAAACAATTTGGGGTTAATCGTCGCTTCCTCAATTGGATAACAGGCTGGGGTGAGGAATGGATCGTCGGCCGCGTTGACCAGCAGAGTCCGAATCGAAATTTGGGGCAGGAATGGCTTGGAAGCGGCTTTCCGCCAGTAGTCTTCTGCGTCTTCGAAACCGAATATCGGCGCAGTGTAACGATCGTCGAAGTCTTTAAAAGTCTTGATCCGCCGATAACCATTGTCGTTGATGCTCTCAGGCATAATGGCCATTTTCATTCGGATCTTCTTCCGCAGCAATCGAAGAAATCGTATCAGATAAATTCTATTACCAGAGCTCGCCAATTGGTGGGAACTCGACTCGAGATCACAGGGTGCTGAAAACGCCACAGCTTTCTTGATCAAAGGGTGCACCTGTGCCCCACGCTCTCCAAGATATTTGAGAATGACATTTCCCCCAAGACTGAAGCCGATCAGGGCCAGTTCCGAGTAATCTCGGTTCTCTACAACATGCGAAACAACCGAATCCAAATCTTCAGTATCACCACTATGGTAGAACCGGACTCGTCTATTGCATTCGCCGCTACATCCTCTGAAATTAAGTGCCAGAGCATCCCATCCCTTTTTATTAACTGATTTGACCATTCCCAGCACGTACGAGCGATGCGAATCGCCCTCTAATCCATGCAAAATAATGGCCAAGCGTTGGGAGCCCACGTCCGACCGGTCCAAATCCAGGAAATCACCATCAGGGGTGCCGATTCTTTCTCTGTAGTAATGGATGCCGGTAACTCTGCGTAACAGACTTGGGAACACGGTCTGAATGTGCGGGTTGGAAAACAGGAACGGCGGCCTATAGCTCGACGGAGAAATCACCGGCATGAACTTCAACCTCAATTTCAAAACAACGGTCGAACTGTTTGGCTATCCACAAAGGAGCTGAGTGCACAATTGCAGCCATTACGACCAGCCCTGTTCATTTTATCTAACAATAAACCTAACCGACCAGCAACTAGAAGGACATCTCCTAATCGCGAGATCCGTTTTTGTTTTCAGGTGCTTCGATTTTGTCCCACGTATCCCGTAGCTTCGGGCCTCTCGAGAGCCTATGGTACTGCCATGCCAGATGGCAATGGAGGATTATTTCTTCGATCCAATCTCTCAGATCGTACATGGTACCGAGCTGCCCCGCTGCCTCTTCCTTTTCGGCCCCCTCCTTGACAACGGAGTCCACTTTCAGCAAAAGCTCAAAGATCTTTCCGAAACATTTGTGAACATGCAGCTCGAATTCTTCAGTACTGGTAAACTTCACCCTGAAAAGTCCCTTTCGCTCAGTCCTGCGTTCCACTGAATATCGGGTTCAACAACGTGTAGCAGGATGTCGCGCGGTTTAAAACGTTAGCCCTACTGGGTTAATATCATTGCCATTTCGCGTCACTTGCCTATCAGGCAGCCAGCGATTTCCATGCGCCCTCAGGAATATCCAAATCGGCCAGCATTGCTTTGGCTTTGTCATTGAGGAAGAACTGATTCGGTGAATCAGGGCCTACTAATATTACCGGTCCATGAAATTTGGACGCGAATTTTTCTATGGTGGTGGTCCCTCCAAACTCGGCTCCTTGTGCTTGATAAGCAATTACCAGAACTTCGTAATCCCCTTTCCTGAAGCACCTTTTGAGTTCTATCTCATCGTTTCCCTCGCACAGGCGGAAGCCCACGTCAGTATAATCTCCCAGCCGATCATCATACTTGAAACGCAGGTCCTTGTCTTTTTCAGCGATCAATTCCGGAGTTACCGGAGCGGTCCTTGTCCTTTCCACGTCCACAAAAACCACATCCCGTCGAAGAGTATAAGGTGATTCCAGAAAATGGAACACATTGAGCCTGGTCTTGTGTTTTCGGGCCAAATGAAGAGCATAATCAAAAGCCCAATCACCCTGCCGGGAAAAGATGGCGCATAGTCCAATCCCATTCATTGTTGCCTCCTATATAATGTTACTTTGATTGAATTTACCGACTTCACCGGCACTATTCGTCGAACCATCCGCATGGGAGGCTTTGAACGGGATCCTTATTTGGAAAGATGTTCCCTGCCCTGGTTCGGACTCAACTCCAATGGTGCCGCCGTGCTCCTGAACGACTTTTCTGGTAATCACCAGTCCTAAACCCGTTCCTTTTGATCCTTTCGTGGAATAAAACTTCTTGAACAGCTTTTCCTTGATTTCCTGAGTCATTCCTATGCCTGTATCAGCAACTCCTATCAAAAGTTCGCCGTTTTCAACCTTACCCGAAACAGTTATCCGGCGTTGCCCATTACCTGCCTCACGGCAAGCTTGCAACGCATTGGATACCAGATTCGACACGGCATTGTGAATCTGCGGAACATCCAGCGGTACCGACTCCATATGGTCTTCGAAATCTCTGACTAAGGTGATCCCTGCCTCGCCGGCGCGCGCTTCATATAGTTCGTAGACATCATTCAGGATCTGGGTCGGGTCGCACTGCGTGTATTCCGGCTCCCTTCCTTTCGAAGCGTACAGTATTTCTCTGACGAGCTCAGAAACTTTTTCGACATTCCTCTTAACCATGTCCCACCCAGCCCGGACTCTATCCTCTTTCCCTCGTTCCAGGCCTGAATCCACTACGTACACCCCGCCTTGAAGCCCGGATAGAATATTCTTAATTGTGTGGGACATTCCGGCAATGGTCTCGCCAAGAATCGTCAATTCGTTTTGCAGTCGCTTGACTTCCGTAATGTTGGTACTTATTTCCAGGACCGCCCAAATTTCACCATTTTCATTTATAACAGGAGCAGTGTTGACAATGATATAAGTATCTGTTCCGTTGCGGCGCCATATTTCTTCGGACTCATGAGAAAGCCCATCTGCAAAAGTCTTTTCTACCGGGCAGTTTTCGCATTTATGGTCGGAGTTCTTATACACCGCGTAACATTTCTTACCGACTTTGTGACCAAAATGCTCTTGGAACATTTTGTTCGACTGAACTATGTTGTAATCCTTGTCCACAACCGTCAGATAGCAAGGAACATTTTCAAACAGGTATTTATAAGCTTCTTGTCTTTTTTCCAGTTCCAACTGAAGTTTCTTGAGCCTTGTTACGTCCAGGGACATCTCCAGAACTTCGGTCATGATGCCTTCGTCATCAAAAATCGGAGCGGTATGGGTTATCACATGGGCATCCTCATCACCGAGACGCCAGGTCTCTTCGGAATGATGAGATGCGCCATCGGCAAATGTTTTCTCAACAGGACAATTCTCACATTTGAAACGGCGTTGTTTGAAACCAAGAAAGCACGGTTGACCGACAAGGTCTCCAAACTGATCGCTAAAAGCCCGGTTGGCCCGAACTATTCGGTAATCCTCACTGACCACGGTAAGGTAACAGGGGACTTCCTCGAAGAGTGACTTGTACATTCTTCGTCCCTTGCTCAGTCGGGTGGTCCTTTCGTGGACGACACGGCTCATCTCATCAAATGACCGCGAAAGCTCGGCTATTTCGTCGGACCCAGTGTACCCTCCTCCCTTTGGTTGATATACCCCCCTAGCCACCCGTCCCGCTTGTTCCTGTAGTCTCCTTAAACTGGGATTGAGCAGGAAAATTACTGTCAGACCTATGATAGTGGAGATCAGCACGAACAATAGAAAAGCGAAGACTACGGTTTTGCGTGCATTACCGTAAATTTCTTGTCTCATGTCGTCTAGAGGGACTTTTATCATCAGGGCGCCCAGCACATTTTGATCTTTAGGGTGGGCATGGCAGGCAGCACTTGAACAGCTCTCTGCATTGAGGAGCGGATTGAGAAGAGTCAAACGTCTCCCGTCTGCAGAGATCCTCTGTCTGACGGAAGTATCGACCGAAATGTCCTTCAACAAAGGTTCCGGT
>DATJPW010000355.1:0-5786 GCA_035506215.1 Desulfomonilaceae bacterium | reverse complement strand
CCACTTCCCCAAAAACTAAAAACCAAGCAGCCAATTCATCATTTGGACGAATGTATTGCATCTGTGTTCTATCGAACGTTGGTCCCTAAACCTCCACCGGCCCAGTCTTCATTTAGGCCGGCACACCTGACACTGGGAATCAAACCATCATCCTGGCGAAGACCTTGGCGTCTCCCATCAAGTTCTCCACCGAGATCCGCTCGTTCGGCGCATGAGCGGTAGCAAAGATTTTCTCCCATACTGCCGCGGGGAGACCTCTCCTGCGGAAAAACAAGGCAACCGTCTGCCCGCCGATCCCAATGGGTCGCGCCTGTACGCCGTAAACTTCTTGAATGGCCTGAGCAAGGGCCACCACTGCCGGAGAATCCGGAGGAGTGGTCTCTGCCGCCGGGTTCTTCAAAAATTCCTCGACAACTGTCTTGACACCGAATTCTTTCTCGATCCTTTTGGCGACGTTTTGCATTTCGTCCATCACCAGATCGAGCTTGATCTCGGGAAGCACTCTACAGTCAAAGTAGAAGACGTCCTCTCCCGGAATAGTGTTTATGTTGGGAACATTCGCCTCCTTCTTCGTGGGCTCAAAAGTACTGAAAGGCGGACTAAAAAACGCATTCTGTTGCGGAAAGCGACTGGCCAATGCGCGGTCGAGTTCTACAATGAAATGAGATGCCGCCCGGAGAGTATTGACTGTCCGGTCGGGACGGCTCGCGTGCCCCTGCTGCCCTTTTACCTCGAAACGCACGTGAAAAAGATGTTTCTCAGCCACCTCAATCTCATCACCATCTTTGTTGCCCGCGTCCGGGACAATGATAAGATCGTCGAGCTTGAATAGTTCCGGGCACTCTCTAAGTACGTAATCCAGACCGTACAAGCTTCCTGTCTCTTCATCGGAGACCAAGGCCAAGCCCACATTGACGGCGAACCCACCGGTTTCGGCGACGGCCTTGGCCGCAAAGAGGCTGGCCGCCAGGGCCTGACCATTGTCTTCCACCCCGCGGCCGGTTACGAACCCGTTTTCTATGCGCGGCTCAAAAGGAGCGTGATCCCACAACGCCAGTTCCCCCGGCGGTACCACATCAATGTGAGATAATATCCACAGGGTCTTTGAAGCATCTTTCCCATGGAACAGCGCCAGGAGGTTAGGTCGTACCCCGTCCGGCACACGATCATCCGGTGCATGGACCTCGCGGATGGTTTGTGGCCCGAGGGACATAACCTCGTCTTGAATTACGCGATATTTTTCCATTTCGCCGGTCCCCTGGTTGTCAGGACCGATAGCGGGAATCGCGCAAATCCGGGTAAGGAAGCCCACACACTCATCTTTGAGTTCGTCAATTCGACGTCCAACTGCTTGGAATCGCATGCGGCCTCCGAAAAATAAAGCAAAACAAATACATATTAAGGGTATACAATTCGGAAACGCCATTTTACGGAATTGTTTCAGCGCTTGTCAAGCTGGAAAACACACACAATGGCGCTCTTGGTCAAGTTCGCACTAGGAACCATGTACATACCAAGGGACAGATCCAAATGTTGTACCTGCCAAACCTATTGGCTGCCGAGAAGTGGGTTCCGTCATTGACAGGCTACATTAGGTGGTTTAATGTGCTTGAAGCGGCTGAAAAAAGCTGCTCCGAGGCTGAACACAACTTTCCGAAAAAGGGTCTTTTCTGAGGCTTCCTTGTGGAAGTGCCCGGAATGGCATGCAAAGGGTTGCAATGATTGTTGCTTGTCTCTTTTGGGAAAGGCGTTCTTGACGGGCCAAATAGCAGGAATCAACCCTGAAGACCTGGACCTTAAGGGCCCAAATATCCATTTTGTGTCGCTCGGATGGTTGAGATAGGAAAAGGCTTTTTATGGCGGGTGGCGAACAACTTCTTGAAAAAACTTTAACGGTGACCAATCAACTTGGATTGCATGCAAGAGTTGCAACCATGATGGTCCAGACTTTACGGAACTACACTTCTCAGGTCTACGTAATTAAAGACGGGGTGGAAGTTAATGCCAGAAGTGTGCTGGGCTTGCTGCTTCTGGCCGCGGCGCCCGGCAGCGAGATAGTTGTTAGGGCCCTCGGGCCGGACTCAACGGAAGCTATTCAGGAGATAAGTAGACTGATTCAAGATGAAACGCAAGAAGAGAGTTAAAAAAGACGAAGTCGTTGCCCAACCTAGGTTCAAAGATATAGAAACCAACCGCCTACTGAAAGGTATAGGCGTGTCGGGTGGCATAGGCGTAGGGCAAGCTGTCATCATCGAACGGCTCACAATCGATATCTGCCCCCGACGGATTCTGCGGCCGGAAGATATTCCCGGCGAAATCAGGCGATTCGAAGCGGCAGTCGAGACGGCTGCCGAGCATCTGAAGAGCATCAAAAGGGGTATCGGACCCCAACACCCGCTCGGGAATCACCTGTACATACTCGATACGCACATACTCTTATTGCAGGACCGCATGTTTTTCGAGGGGACCAAACGAGCGATCTCTTCGGAAAGACAAAATGCTGAATGGGCTGTTTCAGAAACCATTACGAAAATTACCTCAGCGTTCGACACCATTGAGGACGAGTACCTCAAAGATAGGGCCCGTGACATACATTTTGTCGGGGAAAGAGTTCTGCGAATTTTGATGGGTATCCCTTCCGAGAGCAAGATTCATCAGCTACCGCCGAATTCCATAATCGTCGCCCATGATCTGTCCCCCGCCGACACGGCTCAAATACAGCGGGAACATGTGTTGGGATTCGCAATAGATATGGGCGGCCGGACCTCACATACCGCAATCATGGCCCGGTCTTTGAAAATTCCCGCGGCCACCGGTCTGGAGCGTATTAGCCGAGAAGCTCAGACTGGAGACACCATCATCATTGACGGTAGCACCGGCATTGTGATTCTCAATCCGGACGCCGATATGGTTTTCCGCTATAGAAGGCGCCAGGAGGTATATCGCAAGTATCAACAATCCCTCATGGCCTATGGTCAGTTACCCGCAGTCACCAGAGATGGAAGTCGTTCGGTAAGCATTACCGCGAACATCGAGCTTATGGACGAAGTGGAAATGGCCATCAATCATGGTTGCGAAGGCATAGGTCTATTTCGGACGGAATACCTCTTCATGGGGAGGGATTCGCTCCCGTCGGAAGAAGAGCAGTACGAAACCTACTCCAAGGTGCTGCGGAACAACGTCCCTAATCCGGTTACAATACGAACTCTCGATGTCGGTGGAGACAAGTTGGCGTCAACTTTCGGGATTTCGCCAGAGACCAACCCGGCCCTCGGACTCAGGGCAATAAGACTTTGTCTCAATCGTAGAGATCTCTTCAAAACGCAGCTCAGGGCCATTTTGAGGGCGGCCGTACATGGTCATTGCAGATTACTCATTCCCATGATCTCGTGCCTTACGGAACTTCAGGCTACGAAAGAACTCATGCGGGAAGTCAAGAGGGAGCTCACTGCGGAGGGAAAACCCTTTAATGAAGCTGTTAAAATTGGAATGCTGGTAGAAGTTCCGGCGGCCGTTACTATTGGCGATCTGTTTGCGAAGGAAGTGGATTTTTTCAGCATCGGAACAAACGACCTAATTCAGTATGCGCTGGCCATCGACCGGGTAAACGAGCATGTAAACTATCTTTATGACACACTGCATCCCGCAGTCCTGAGATTGATACGTCAAATCACAATTGCAGGGCAGGCGGGAGGCATTCCCGTGTCCATGTGCGGCGAGATGGCCGGCGACCCCGTGAACATACCCGTCCTCCTTGGGCTCGGTATTGACGAGCTTTCCATGAATGCTCTGGCGATACCTCGGGTCAAGAAATTCATTCGATCCATAAGCATGGACGAGTGCAGTTATTTGACCATGCAGGCATTCCGGATGCAGGATGCGGCCGAGATACACGGGCTTCTCGAATCCTGGATCAGGGAACGCTTCCCGAAAGATTATTTTCTTGATCAAACCTAGCGCAGTCTTATGAAGCAAGATGATAACATCAAAATAATCTGCAAGAATAAAAAGGCCCACTTTAATTTCGAAATAGATTACAGCTTCGAGGCGGGGATAGCCCTGATAGGGTCTGAAGTGAAATCGCTTCGGGCCGGGAGAGCGAACCTGTCGGATTCTTATGCCAAGTTCCATCAAGGTGAACTATTTCTGGTGGATGCTCACATTTCACCGTATGACTTCGCGAACAGAGAAAACCATGATCCCCTGCGGGAGCGAAAATTACTGGTGCACAAAAGGGAAATCAAAAAACTATTAGGCAAAGTTTCTGAAAGAGGCTTTTCGTTGATTCCCTTGAAACTGTACTTCAAGAATGGTAAAGTTAAAGTTGAACTTGCGCTTGCCAAGGGGAAAAAATCCTTTGATAAGCGCGAAGCCATTAAGAAGAAGGAACAACGCCGCGAACTGGAACGATTGGTCAAATATCGTCGTAGATCGGCGTGAGACCAAAGAAGACAGGAACCAACATCAGTCAACGCTGTCTGAACAAGATGGCTTTTAAGACCTATCACCGAAGGGGGCGAAAAGGTTTCGACGGGGATAGTTGAGGCCAAGGTTGCATGCCGAGCACTCCGGTGACTCGTTAAACCGCCGGGAAAAATCATACTCGCCAACGATTACGAGTACGCTCTAGCCGCGTAATGGCTGGCGTCTCTCCGTTTCTTTCCTGTGGGGACGGAAGAGGCGTAGGGTTACAGGATAGCCGAGTCTTCGAGCCTGTTGGAGATGAGGCGAAACATTTAGCAGGCTGGTCCGGGTGGAAACCCTCCCGAGAGTGTCTTCCTGGACGAGAAACAAAACTCGGGATAAGCATGTAGACGCCTTGAGTTGAAGATTCTCGGACGCGGGTTCGATTCCCGCCGCCTCCACCAGTTACCTTATTGATATTATTGTAGTTTATTGAGGAAAAGGGGTGTGTAAATGTGTGCGAACAAATGCACATCATAGCAGTGCACCTCCGTCATTCCTGGTCTTGCCATTCCTTCAAACGCGCTGGCAAGCTGACTACCATCTTGCGCTCGCATCCTTCTGGCTCATCTTTGGTCTATGAATTCATATTGCTGTTCCCAACCAACAACATCGCCGTATTGGGCCGTCTTAATTAGAGCACGAACAAAGCATCCCACCATAAAAGCAAGACATTCAAATTCCAAAAACTGAAGGGCTGCTCTGTCTAACATGATTTGTATTTCGGCCGGGAACTCATCATCAGCCTCATAAAAGACAATCTTCAAAGGGATTTTTGGAAGAACGTCAAAGCTCCACAGATGTTTGCCCAACTGAGGCTTTTCTTCGACTCCGCCAAGTTTTTCCGCTGCTTCGCCAAATTTCACGTAGTCGTTTCCGAAATATCGTTCCAGAGGATTATTCATCAACCGGCTCTGGCCATGTAGACCGCCAATCATTCCTGGAATACTTTCAAATGCAATATTAAGAGTTCTCAGGCTCTCCCTGACCTTTGGATAAAAGGTAATGGAGGAGAACACTGAGGTTATTTACGTTGACAGGTTGGCCGTCCAGAGGCTTAACGCCGTCTAACGTGATACGATATCCTCTCTTCAAAAAACATACTTCAACACCGCCATCAACGTATTCAAGACCAAGTCGATCAGCACTTTCCTGGAAATCAATTTCAGAAAGCTTGGAGATCAATTCAAGGTAGATTGAATCATAGCCTCCGTTCACTAGAGATCCTCCTGCCCGCTTGGTTAATCCTGACTTGACAGCGCCCGGCCCTTCCACAATCTATTCTGCCTTGGGGATGAAAACCGGCCAGGCCCCCTGGTCAT
>DATJPW010000354.1:0-7395 GCA_035506215.1 Desulfomonilaceae bacterium | reverse complement strand
ATGGCAGTGGTGCTTGGCGCGGAGGCTCAGCGCTACCAGGGAGTCCTGAAGAAGTTCCCGCCCAAGTTCAAGATCGGTTTTTCAGACGGCGTTTAGGGCAACTGTAGTTCAGGCGCGGCGCAGTAAAGGACGGGCGTCCTTATCGTCTATCACATAAATGGTTTGTTTATTAGCGATTCGGCAGCTCCATCTCTAGGATCGCCGAGCTCAGGGATTTGCCATGCTGGTCAAGGGCTATGGTCCTGGTAACACCTCCGCCTAGGGCCCCATGCATTACAAAGTTGAGAGCCCCAATGTTGGGCACGGTGTAGCGAATCACTTCTCCCTCAACGATCGGTGCAAAAAACTCCTTCACCCGCTCGGCGGTCACATAACGCTCCAGGAGCGGGTAGTCTTCTTCCCGATAAGCGATTACCGATATGTTTGCTGTGTTTCCCTTGTCTCCCGTCCTAGAATGTGCCAATTCCCGTAGCTTCATCGTTATAACACCTCGTAGTGGATTTCCGGTGTGACCAGGTTTCTCGGGATAAAGGTGGAGACCATGGCAATGACCTCACGGGCAGCCTTCATTACACCTCCCCCGCCTGCGGGGCCGTTAGTATAAAGCGTCTCCACTTCATTGCCGACGCGCAGTGCCTCTTGCATTTTTGACGTCCGACCTGCAACCCTCAACCGCACCTCATAGGGCTCGTGTGGAGTGCGGGATAGAGAGGGGCCGTGCAGGGCATCCATACCGATCAGGTCCGCCCGGATCTCCTCGCACTGAACCCCTGTAAGCTGGAGCCTCTCAAGGACTATATCGCTCGCAAGTTTTGCCCTCTCAACCGAGCCGGGACCGGCATAGCTGATCTGTCCCTCGCCTATGTAGCTGTCGATATAACCGATGCAAACCTTGAGTGTGTCCGTTTTCGGTCTTCCTCGGCCGCCCTGGACCAAGACTTCGTCTTTATCGACCTGCTTGAGCATAACTCCGGAAAAATCGGCCACGACATCCGGGGTTATATAGGAAGCTGGGTCGTGTATTTCGTAGAGCAATTGCTCCTTGCAGGTCGAGGCGGTCACCATGCCTCCCGAGCCGGGCACCTTTGTGATGAGTGCGGCGCCGTCTTCGGAGACTTCTGCAATCGGGAATCCCAGCCTGCTTAGATCTGGCACGTCCTTGTAACCTGGATCGGCAAAGTATCCGCCTGTCACTTGGCCTGCACACTCTAACAGGTGACCGATAACGATGCCCTTTCCAAGAGTGTCCCAGTTTTCCACGCCCCAGTCGAACTCATATATAAGCGGGGCAAGAAAGAGGGAAGGGTCCGCGACGCGGCCCGTAATGATAAGATCCGCGCCACCCTTGAGGGCGGAAACAATTGAGTCCGCTCCGAGATACGCATTGGCCGAAACCAGGCGCTCATCGAGATCCCCCACCTTTCGGCCGTCTTCGCTTACCAAGTAGTCACCTTGCCGGATGATGGAAAGAACATCATCTCCCGCGACCGCGGCGATTCTGAGGTTTCCGATTTTCAGCTTCTTTGCGACCTCGACCGCTTTCTTCATGCCGCCCAGGGGGTTTGCAGCCCCCATGTTGGTGATAATCTTTATTCCTCTTTCGTGACAAACTGGTAAAACTTTCTCCATCCGCTCAACGAGCAGGGGATCATAGCCTTTATCCGGGTCTTTCATTTTTAGCTGCTGATCGATGGCGATGGTCCTCTCGGCAAGGCATTCAAAGATGAGGTACTTGATATCGCCCTTTTCCGCCAGCTCAACTGCCGGTTCAATCCTGTCCCCAGAGTAGCCGGCGCCCGAACCAATCCTGATCTTTCGCATGGTTACGACCTCTTATCTTTGGAGGCTCCCTAAAATGGAAACACCCCTATGACTGCGCAAATAATAGTCATGAGTATTGATGCAGCCCACAGAAACGGTATTGAAAACTTTTGGTGCTCGCCCAGTTCGACCCCTGTCAAACCCGTGATCAAAAAAGTCGCCGGAGTTAATGGGCTGACCGGGAATCCAACTGTCATCTGCCCCATAAGTGATGCCTGAGCAATTGTAATGGGGGCAATCCCCAGCATCTTGCCCATTTCGGCAATCACAGGCATAACACCAAGATAGTAGGAATCAGGGTCCAACAGCAAACTCAGCGGCATCGAGATAAGGCCCAAAACAAACGGAATATGCTGTGCCAGGGCCTCAGGAACATAGGATACGCCTGTCTTCGCCATGGCTGTGATCATACCGGTGCCTTTCATGATGCCTACAAACGCACCTGCGGCCAGCAGGATGCTGGCCATCATCAGGGCAGCCTTGGCATGAGCATCAACCCTAGCTTTCTGCTGATCCACGTTAGGATAATTCAGTACCATGGCGAGAATCACTCCCACCATGAACATGGGCGCCGGATCGACTTTTCCGCTGATCATTACACCCATTACTACCACGGCCAACACCGCGTTAAACCAGAACATCCTCGGACGTCTTAAAGCCTTCTCCTCTTCACTCAGCTCGCGCTTCAGAACCACGTCAACAGATGCCCCATTTACCAGACCCAGGCGTCGAGCCTCTCTCTTGCCTAGTATGAAAGCCACCGTAAACATGAATGCAATACCTACGAGTTGCGGGATTATGATGGGAGTGAAAATCTCGGTGGTCGAAATGTGCAGCACCGCGGATGATCGCAAGGTCGGGCCGGTCCACGGCAGAAAGTTGACGCCGGCGGCCATGGCCACCATAAGGCAAAGGAGCCTTTTGTCCATCTGCAATCGTTCATATATGGGCAGCATTGCCGGAATGGTGATCAAAAAGCATACAGCGCCGGAACCGTCAAGATGAATAAGCAGGGCCAACAGCGCGGTACCCATGAGAATTCGGGGCGGTCTCGCACCCACGGTCTTAAGAATTCCATTGATAATCGGGTCAAACACACCGGCATCGCTCAAGACACCGAAAAAGATAATCGCAAAAACAAACATAGCCACGACCGGCGCTATGTTCTTGATTCCATCGATGATGAATTTTCCGATTTCAAGCTGAAATCCGGCGCAAACTGCGCCAATGATGGGAACCGCAATCAGGGCCGTGAGCGGCGACAACTTTTTCGTAATAATGACTACCAATAAAACTAGAATAGTTAATAGACCAATCAGGGCAATCATAACAGGCCGCCTCCCTCGTATGGCAAGACACGCAGTGGCAAATACGATTGTCGGAACACTTGCTTGTCACCTTCATCTCCTCGTGAGCAATTGCCATGCCTTTTGACCGGTGACGGGAAATTCGGAAGGCATATGAAGTCTTAAGGCGGGTGCGCCCTGTCAAATGAAGACAGCAGGCCCTTGATAATATTACGGGATAACAATAAGTTGCGACTGCAAACTGGACCGATTCTCTCTCGTGTGATTTATGGTGAGGAGAAATTTCTGGAGAATTTTAGTGAAGGGAGCGCTCTCGCTGTGTCATGCAAATTCCAAAGTTTTTGAATAAGTTTCTGTTGCAAGAGGTAGCTGCGTTTCTTATATGTGTGGTCAGAGATCTTCTAAAAGATTGGAAACGTTGCAGCGGATTTCTAACATCTTAGAATGGATTGTCCCCAATAGACATGCCCATGTTTTGAAGTCTGTTGTGCACGGTCGCGAGCCCTGTAGCCGTTAATCCCTGAGGTCCTGGAATTCTCCTTCATCCAGTTTTGATCCCCAAGCTCTTCATTTTGTTGTACAGCGTGGCAAGGGAGATACCGAGACCGTTGGCAATCTTCTTTTTCGCTGAGAGATCGGAGCCGTACAGCTTCAGTCTGCTTTCGATGACCCTTCGCTCGACGTCTCCAAGGATATCCGCCAGCGTTCCCGTTGGCTCGTCCTGAGATGCCGTTTCTGTCTGAAGCGCCTTGGGAAGACCATAAGCATGAATCATCGAACCTTCGGACATGTTTGCAGCAAATTCCACCGCATGGATCAGTTCCCGTACGTTTCCAGGCCATCTGTAATTCGAGAGTCTGTTGTAAACCTCCGGGGAAAAAGCGAGATCTTTCTTTGTCCTATCACTCCACCTCTTCAGAGTAATATCTGCAATAATCCGTATGTCCTCACCACGCTCCCGCAAAGGTGGAAGATGGACGCTCATGGCATTCAAGCGGTAAAACAAGTCCTCCCTGAACCGCCTTTCCGCGACCATAGACGGTAGGTCCCGGCTGGTTGCAGCAACCACCCTGATGTCTATCCAGTATTCTGCGGTCTCTCCGATTCGGCGAATCGTCTTCTCTTGGAGCACTCTCAGGAGCTTGGACTGCATGTCCACGGGGAGCTCAGCGATCTCATCAAGGAATATTGTCCCTCCATCAGCGACTTCGAACAGGCCGACTTTCCCGCCCTTCCTTGCTCCCGTAAAAGCCCCGTCTCCGTAGCCGAAGAGCTCGCTCTCAATCAACATCGAGGGCAATGCAGCACAACTGACCGGGACGAAAGGTCCCCGGCATCTCCTGCCCGCGTTGTGAATGGCATGGGCGAATACCTCTTTCCCTGTGCCGCTCTCTCCGGTAATCAGCAAATGGTTTTCCGCTGTGGACATCCTCTTTGCAAGGTTTACGGTTTGCCGTATGGAATCGCTGACCCCCAAAATATCGTCGAATGTGTACTTTGCGCCATAGGCCAAGTGAACAGCAGACTTGAGACGATCCGCCCTGTTCTTGAATTTCTTGAGTTCCGATGAAAGACTCTGAACTTCCGTGATGTCCTTCAGAACAGAGACGCCTCCGACGATTCTGCCGTCAATGATGATCGGCGCCATATCGACCACGTACTCGATATTGCCCTCTCGGCGGAAAACTCCTTCCCGTGATCTGCCCGTCTGAATGACTTGTGGAAGTATGGCTCCGGGCCTTACATCCAGGAGAGGGCGGCCGACGATTTCATCACGCTCCACCCCCGTAATCCGTGTGTATTCCGGATTTACGTACCGCACTACGGCCGATTCATCCGCCACAAGTATCCCATCATAAATGGAATCGAGGATGCTGAAACACCACGTCACTGTTTTTTGAGCTGAGAGAACGAATTCTCCAGAATTGTTCGCGGGTGACGCGTCCGCCCTAGCTGCGCGTTTCCGATTGGCTTTTCGTAGCATTGGCCCCACGGCAAACCTTTTATACCAACTCGGATTCAAAATCCCTCTAACCCCTTTTAATAAAGGGAGTTAGACGGGATTTCCTTACAGACTTGAACGCGAATCGGTATTATTTGATGAGATAAGCGTCATAGACCACGGCGTTTCCCAAACGCATGGCCATACCAATGCCCATGGCACGGTTAAGCCACAAATATTGAGGAGCGCTCGTTTCGAACTGTGCGTAGACCCTGAAGAAATATTCCTTGGGATCAACCACCTCACCTTTGGCGACTCTGGCCATCACTTCCGGAGGACCGTAACGAAAACCACGAGTCTGGAGCATGATATAAGCTCCATCATTAGTCTTGAGAAGATAGCGAGTGTCTATTATTGCCAGACCGTCATCAGTAACGATTTGCCAGTCTGCGCCATTGTTCATGATTTCTCCACTGAATTTTGGACCTTCGAACTTGCCTCCGGTGATAGGAATTATCCTACGTTTCCCCAGATCACTTGTTTTCCCCAATTCCCAGATCGGCGCTACAAGATCGACAGAAAAACGAGCCAAGAACTCTAACTCGGGCTTCGGGGGTTCCTGGCCTTTCGTGTCGGCAACGGTTGAGGGACCTGAAAACACGATGGCCGGCATCAAGAAAGCCAGCAAGGTCAAGCAAACTACCGCAAAGCAGTTCCTCATTTCATCTCTCCTTTCTCTTGGGGGTCTTACCAACTTAACAAACGCAGGAAAGTAAACGAATTGGGTTTGCCTCTGCACACAGTCGTAGCGCATTTCTTGACTGCGGTTCAACAGTGTCCCGTGGGTCTGTTGTCATCTTGCGGGTTTCCGCTGACCCAAAAGAGCATGGCAGCGTCAGCGAGCGGAAAGATAGAGCCCTACAAATAAACCCTATCATGCTACAGCCCGTCCAGCACCTGTCTCACCTTCTTGGCCAGAGACTCCACGGTAAACGGCTTCTGCAGAAACTTTACTCCCGCATCCAGGACCCCGTGATGAACAATGGCATTTTCGGCGTACCCGGACACATACAGAACTCGCATGTCCGGGAATAGGGGGGACAAGAACCCAAACAGACTCTTGCCGTCCATTTGAGGGAGTACCACGTCGGTCAGCAACAGATGTATCGGTCCTCCATGTATTGCGCTTCGCCTCTTTGCCTCATTCGGATCGCGGCACTGGAGGACGCTATAACCAAGTGTCTCAAGCACTTCTGAAGTCAGTTGGCGGACGATTTCGTCGTCCTCTACTACGAGGATGGTTTCCCTTCCAACAAGCTGTGGCGTGGCTATTGGTAGGCCGGATGCCTGTTCTGAGGCGTCCTGGACAAGTGGCAGATAAACCTTGAACGTTGTACCTCGGCCCGGTTCACTGTACACTGTGATGTGTCCTTGGTGCTGTTTCACGATTCCATAAACTGTGGAAAGGCCCAAACCCGTTCCTTTATCCTTTCCCTTTGTAGTGAAAAAGGGATCAAAGACACGAGGCAGCACAAGCCGGTCGATACCCTGTCCGGTGTCGGAGACCGCTAACATCACGTAAGGTCCCGGTCGGACTTCGGAATGGGTTCGAGCATATGACTTGTCCAAGTACACGTTGGCAGTTTCCACAGTTAACTTTCCTCCTGTCGGCATGGCGTCCCGGGAGTTGATAGCCAGGTTAAGGAGGATTTGTTCGATCTGTGTTGCGTCACCCTGGACTGTGCCTGCAGACGGGTTTAGAAGGGTTACGACCTCGATATTCTCCCCTATGAGGGGCCTGAGCATTTTCTCAAAATTGGCGAGTACCTCATTGAGGTTTAACGGCCTCAAGTCGAGTATCTGTTTGCGACTGAATGCAAGAAGCTGTCGCGTCAAATGTGCCGCCCTGGCAGCGGCCCGATTTATCTGCATGAGCTTGCTACGATATGAGGAATCTTCCGGGATTTGTTGAGTCAACACGTCTGAATAACCAATTATGGCCGTCAGGATATTATTGAAGTCGTGAGCTACACCACCGGCCAATTGGCCGATCGCCTCCATCTTTTGGGCCTGGAGGAGTTGTCTCTGAAGTTGCTTGCGTTCGGTCACGTCTCTGATGATACCGTGGTATCCAACAATTGTTCCATCTTCCTCCAGCCGCAGGGTCGCCGTGAGCAAACAGTCGATTACAGTCCCATCCTTTTTGCGACGCCTGACCTCATAGTCTTTAAGAGAACCCTGTCGCTCAATATCTTCCTGAAACCTTATTCGGTCCGCAGGATCAACGTATATATTGAGAATGTCCATGCTCTCAGCTTCTTCTCT
>DATJPW010000353.1:0-7193 GCA_035506215.1 Desulfomonilaceae bacterium | reverse complement strand
CTTGTGATTCATCCGCAATTCGGGACTCGCGTGGTCTTTACGGCCATACTTAACGATCTGGAGATGCAGTCTGATGCTCGGTGCCAAGAGGACCTGTGCACTCACTGCGATGACTGCGTCCAACAATGCCCCGCGGGGGCTCTCAACGAGGAAAACAGAACTGACGTGATGAAATGCATCCGCAATTTGATGCCCTATGGTATTGGTGGGAATATTCGCTTCTGGACAAAGTTCATCGACAGCGAGCCCGACGAAAAGAAGAAAATGGTTAGAGATGTGGAGTTTTGGCGCATGTATCAAGCAGGGTTCATAGGTTATCAGTATTTCTGTTGGAACTGTATGAAATCCTGTCCGGTGGGGCAGAAATAAAATGTAATTGTGGGAAAATGTCCCTAGAGATATTATTTTCTGCTATGAAAGACTTTTTCGGCCGTGAACAATTGAAGGAGGAAACATGATCAGACAGGTCGAGTACTTTGAAAAACCCGGAGTAACAAACACTACAAGATGTATTGAAATTGTGGAAGGAATCGTGCGTGAAGGATTCTCACACGTGGTGGTAGCCACCACCAGTGGGGATACCGGCCTGGCCATCGCCCGAAAACTACAGGGACAAAACATAAGCGTGGTCGCGGTCACTCACAATGTTGGATACCAGGGACCCAATGTGGATGAGTGCACAGAGAAGAACCGAAAGGAATTGCAGGCGCTTGGGGTCAAGATATATACCGGCACGATATTGACGCGAGGTATAGAAGCCTCGCTCATGAAGAAGCACCAGGGGGTTTATCCGGCGTACATTGCGGCACAAACACTGCGGCTGCTTGGTCAGGGGATGAAAGTTGTAGTGGAGATAGTTGCAGAAGCCTGCGATGGAGGTTTAATACCTGAAGTCGATGTTGTGGCTGTAGCCGGGACCGGCAAGGGCGCGGACACGGTGGCAATCGTTGAAGCCCGCCCTTCGGATCGGTTCTTCGACATCAAGATCAAGCAGATCCTGGCAAAGCCTATCGGGTAATGACTTTCCGGGAAAAGTCTTTGCAAGGTTTAGAACGGCGACTCGCGTAGAATACTCTGTTCTCTTGACGGGCCTACGGAAATTAGCGTGGCCGGAACGTTCGTCAAGTGCTCAACCGTTTCCACATAGTCCCTGGCATTCTTTGGAAGGTCTTCGAATGACCGGCACTCGTCGATAGGGGTATCCCATCCTTTTACTTCGCGGTAAACAGGCACCACCTTTTCCAAGTCGTTTATGTCCGACGGTACGGTACGAATCGTTTTCCCACCCAGTTTGTATCCTGTGCAGATTTTGAGGGGAGAGATCCCGGTCAGGACATCCAATTTGGTTAAGGCCATTCCGGCGTGTCCGTTAAGACCGATACTGTGGTTAACCACCACCAGGTCTAACCAGCCACAGCGCCGCGGCCTTCCCGTGGTCGCACCGTACTCTCCTCCAACCCTTCGTATCTCATCTCCCAGCTCATTGTTCAATTCAGTGGGGAACCCTCCGGCCCCTACGCGCGTCGAATAAGCCTTTACCACACCCCACACTTTGTTGATGGACTTGGGGCTCACACCGGCGCCGGAGCATGCGTTTCCTGCAACAACGCTAGATGATGTGACAAAAGGATACGTTCCATGATCTATGTCAAGGAGCGAGCCCTGGGCCCCCTCAAATAAGACGCGATTACCGGCTTCGATTTTTTGCTGAATGATCTGGGCGGTGTCCGTGATATGGGCGCTCATTTGCTTCCCGTACTCAGCGTATTGTTCCACGATCTTGTCTCGATCCAATGCTTTTTTCTTGAACCGCTTCTCAATGAGGAAATTCTTTTCTTGCAGCGCAGCATCAATTCTCTTTCTCAAAGAGTCAGGTCGCAAGAGATCACCAACGCGAATTCCTGTTCTGGCGGCCTTGTCCTCGTAGGCAGGGCCAATCCCTCGTCCGGTGGTTCCGATCTTGGCCTTTCCCAAAACCTCTTCCCGGCACTGGTCGATGATCTTATGATAAGGCATTATTACGTGGGCCCTGTCGGAGATAACTAGCTGCTTGTCCTTCGCAAAGTGCCCTTTCGAGCGCAACAGCGCCTTTTCTTCCAGAAGTATCTCGGGGTCCACAACCATGCCGTTGCCCATAACGTTGAGCGTTCGCGGATAAAGAATCCCCGAGGGTATCAAATGGACAATTATCTGCTCTTTGCCGACTTTCAAGGTGTGACCCGCATTGCTTCCGCCCTGAAATCGGACTACAACCTCGGCTCGGCTGGTTAGCAAATCGACTATTTTCCCTTTGCCTTCATCGCCCCACTGGGTGCCGACTATTACAAGAGTACTCAATTCTTCATGCCTCTCTGGTTTAGGATTGCGCGACTATCCGCGGAGGGCCTCTTCTCCCGGCTCTCGTACACTCTTATCCAGATCGATGATCCCCTATGAAGTCGATTCTGACTGGAAGACTTGTCAATGGGGAGGACCGTATCCTTTTCAGATCACATAGATATAAATGAATCCATCCCAAGGCCACCACTTATACCGGGTATGTGGTGACCCAAGTTGATCAAAATTCGTCATCAGCCGTTCTTCTGCGCGAAAGTTTTCATGAAATCCGTGAGGTTACGAACGGCTTCCATATCTATTGCGTTGTAAATTGAGGCTCGACAGCCGCCTACAGAGCGATGACCCTTAAGTCCGCCCAAGCCGTTCTGTAAAGCTTCCGCCACAAACTTTTTTTCCAGGTTCTCGTCGGGAAGACGGAACGTAACATTCATCAAAGACCGACTGTCGGGGTCCGCCGTACCGGAATAAAAGTCACCGCCGTCGATCACACCATAGAGAAGGGCCGCCTTCTGCTGGTTGAGTCGCTCGATCGCTTCCAAGCCACCGATGGTTTCCTCAAGCCATTTCAAAACTAGTTGAGCCATGTAAATCGCGAAACATGTCGGTGTGTTATAAAGCGAATTCTTCTCGGCATGAGTGGTATACCGAAGCATGGTAGGCACGCCCTTGGGGGAACGTTCCAACATGTCATCTCGGATTATAACGAGAGTTACTCCCGCGGGTCCGAGGTTTTTTTGAGCTCCCGCGTAGATGAGTCCGAAGGGCTGCACGTTAAACGGCCGGGAGAGTATGTCCGATGACATATCGGAAACGAGGGGCACGTTCCCTGATTCAGGAAAGGTAGGCCACTGAGTTCCTTCGATTGTGTTGTTGGATGTAAAATGCAAGTATGCAGCACCTGACGTAACTGATGCGTTCTTGGGAATGTACCGGAAATTTCTGTCCTCACTCGAAGCAACTACCTTGTACGGCTTGTCTAGAATCTGAACCTCTTTGATAGCCTTTTTGGACCAGGACCCGGTGTTGATGTAATCCGCCGATTGTCCTGCCGGGATCAGATTCATGGGAACCATGCAAAATTGAGTGCTCGCTCCACCTTGCAGAAACAGAACACTAAAATTGTCGCCTACTTTTAGCAGCCGCCTAACTCTCGCGATGGCATCATTGAGTACTTCTTCGAATGCTGCCGAACGATGGCTCACTTCCGTGATCGACATTCCGGAGCCCTTGAAATTGGTGAACTCTTCCCTAACCTGCTCGAGCACCGGCAAAGGAAGGGCAGCGGGACCCGGATTGAAATTGTGGATTCGAGGGGCCATTCTCTCTAGACCTCCTGTAATTATGTTATCAGAGAGCAATCAAGCTTTATAAAATACCTCATCGACCAAGCCTTTTCAACACAAATCGCCCGACCGGCACAACCCTTTAGTTACCGTCAATTATCGGTTCTTAGCCGTTGCGCGGAGCGAAATCCAGTTCCGCGGGAAAGCAATCTCAAGGCTTGAAGGATGGGATTACTCCGCCGCGCTTGAGATGACTGCTTTTCCCCATCTGCGACTGAGTGATTACCCGCAGGAGAACACATTGAAGCAGGAACAGTTTTGTGTAATGATTATCTTATAAAAAATGGACGCCCACGCTTCGGAAGGAAATCGTCATGGATAAGCTAGAGAATGTATTATATAGCCTCCTCCCTCTTGTGCTCATAATATTGGTCTCTTGGCTGTTCAGTTTTCTGGGGTCCAGGATGAAAAAGCAAGCACAATTGGGGACCGCGGCAACACGTCCGGAAACTGAAGAGGATTTCCCCGATTTTCTTTCAGAACTCCCGGCTGAGCCGACGCGTATGACCCAACCCCCAACTGGGGGTCGGCCCTATTCTGCCCCCGCGGGGATAACCATATGGACCCCCGGCATGGGCTCATCCGGTCCTCGTGTAACGGCTGAGCCGATCAAACCGAAGATGTGGGGTGCATGATCAAGTCACAAGACCATCACACTCTCCTCCTTTTGAAGCAGAAAACTGCCATAATGGTGTTTTTCGCAATTTTTTCCGCTCCTTTTGGCGCCGACTACGAGCTGTGGGCACAGACAACTTGGTCCAAGGACCCCATCAAGAGGGAAACTGCAGGCGAATTCTCGTGGGAGATACCGGGAAGGGTATCCATATATGACTTGCAATTCGGCCCCGCGGTCCTAAAGAATAATGAATGGAAATTCGTGGATAATGTCAGGACCTTTAACGTAGGGAACTTTGGCGATCGTCTCACCTTGATGGTTCGTTTTTCCTACAAAGGTTCCAGGTCGGACATCCCTTTGAAATTCATCATAAAACTTCCGGGCACGAGACAATACGAGGAAACAGTGCAGCTCACGAATTATCAAGGACAGTACGTCTACAAGTTCACAATTCATAATCCCGAAGATTTTCTCGGCAGCGGGTCAGTTTACCTTTATTACGGTTTCAGTATGGTGGACGTCTTGGATTTCACTATATTGCCAGGATCATAATTTATTCCGCTACGACTTCCCGATCTTCGTTGGCCGACCCTAATGAAGAACAGGCCCTCAAAATCTCGTTTAGACAACTTGATGCTGGAAAAGGGCCTGGTCTCGTCGCGTCACCGGGCCAAGGCGCTTATTATGGCCGGGAAGGTGATAGTTGACGGAGTGAGAGCGGAAAAACCGGGCAAGGAAGTAAATTGTAGCGCAAGCCTATCAGTTGTGGAGGATCTCCCCTACGTGAGCCGCGGGGGGCTCAAGTTGGGCGCGGCGCTTGAATACTTCCGGATCGATGCCTCAAACCTCAGTCTTCTCGATGCGGGAGCTTCCACCGGTGGGTTCACCGATTGCCTTCTACAGCGCGGAGCCGCACGGGTGATTGCGGTGGATGTAGGTTACGGCCAATTGGATTGGAAGCTACGGAATGACCCTCGTGTAACAGTACTGGAACGAACAAACATTCGCTTCTTGGAAAGGCTGCCCTATCCGGTGGATGCGGCGGTAGCAGATCTGTCCTTCATTTCTCTCCGATTGGTGTTCCCAAAGCTGGCGGAGTTCCTTCCTCCGGATGGCTGGCTGCTTGCCCTAGTGAAACCTCAATTTGAGGTGGGCCCCAAAAATGTGGGTACCGGAGGAGTGGTCAAAAACGTAGACAAAATAAAGGAAGCGGTGGCAATTGTGAAGGCTGCGGCCCTCAATGGCGCCTTTGAATGCCTCGGCGAATTCGAGAGCCCGGTAAGAGGGGCCAAAGGAAATCGAGAGTTCTTTCTCTACTTGAGGAGAACGGCCGATTAAGTTTCCACGGATTCTTATATCTTACCTACCACGCTATCACGGATCTCTATTATATTCTTGGCAGCAGCGACAGGGTCCGGGGCCCCAAAAATTGTTGATCCCACGATGGCCGCAGATTTCTTACCGACTATATCACACCAATCTTTGAATTGATCTTCCAGGCTTCTTCCAAGGCGGTCCTGACGTCCGAATCCGGGACACCATATTCGCCGCTGAGTAATTGAACGATAACGTCGGAGGTCCTCCGGGCGAGTGGCAGGACCAATATACCCATCCACGTTCAGTGCTTCACCTAGGAGCAGAATCGCCTCTGTGATGTCATTGCACCGAGCATGATCCGACAAGTGAAAGTTTAGGCCGGCCTCAACAGAGGACCGGACCACATCGTCAAGGCCTATCGGCCGTGAGAAGAACAGACCGGCGCCGGCATGGCTCATGAGCGGCAGGAGAAGAACTCCGATTCCACAATCTTGCGCCGACTGTGTGGCTTCGGCTATCGAAGCGGGCCCGGGAAACCCATGAACTGTGACATGTGTTGCGCCCGTTTTCTCGATGGCTTTAATGATCTTGGAGTTGGTTCCGTCCCAGAAGTGTTTCCCGCGGAACCCGATGTCCGCGATTTTTAGGTCCACCAGAAGAGGCTTGTCTTCAATACTGTCCCGCACTTGGCGCAGGACGTCCGTGCCCGCTTCCAGTATGGTTGCAGCGGCGATCTTTATCCCGTCCAGTATGCCTCCCACTTGTTTGACTACGGTAATTACGTCGCGAGGATGGGGTAAATCAGCGGCCAGGACTACTGCAAAATCTCGCATAGAGACCACCTTTCTAATGAGAGTTCTCCTCCTGGTCCATACCCAGCTTCACAAGGCGATAACGAAGCGAACGAAAGGATATGCCCAATAGTCGGGCTGCACGGGATCGATTGCCTGCTGTGATTCCAAGGGCTCGATTTATCAAATCTCGCTCAACGTTTTCCAGGGTGCGATTGAGGTCTATTCCGTCATACGGAATATCGCTATCACCTAATGGACCAGATGTGACATGCGCCCCTTCAATGAGTTTGGGAGGGAGATTCTCTGCTGTGAGCTGGTCCGACTGCTCAAGGGTCACGCAACGCTCGATAATGTTTTCCAGCTCTCTGATATTTCCCGGGTAATGATAATTGCACAACACCCTCATTACCAGTGACGATACCTTTTTTATATTCTTCGCCTGTTCTGCGGCGAATTTTTTCAGGAAATGATCCATCAGCAAGGGGATGTCTTCCTCCCTCTCTCTTAAAGGAGGCAGGCGAATCCGGATCACATTGAGACGGTAGTATAAATCTTCGCGGAAGTTGCCTTCTTCCATTTCTTTTTCGAGTTTCTTATTTGTGGCCGCTATTATTCTGACGTCGGTTTTCCTTTCGTCGGTGCCTCCGACTCGCCGAAATTCGCGGCCCTGAAGGAACCTTAGCAGCTTCGCCTGAATGGACAGGCTGATGTCACCGACCTCGTCCAAGAAGAGGGTCCCCGTGTGCGCAGCCTCGACCAACCCTTGTTTATTGGCCACAGCGCCAG
>DATJPW010000352.1:0-23040 GCA_035506215.1 Desulfomonilaceae bacterium | reverse complement strand
CACCAAGGGAGCAGCGGATCGAGGAAAAGTCGATTCTGTGCTCAAGGAGCTTGGAAAAATTGTCGGTGAGGCAAATTGCACGGCAGCCAGACACATCCGGTATGCTTACTCGTATGATATGAGCTTTGTAAAGCCCAAGTTGCCGGACTATGTGGTCATGGCGGACAAGGTTGAGGAGATCCAGGCGATTCTCCGATTCGCCAACAAGAAAAAGATCCCGGTCGTTCCCTATACTGGCGGCACAAACATTGGCGGGCTGTGTATCCCCGAACGGGGGGGCATTCTTCTGGATCTGAAGACGATGGACAACATCGTTAATATCGATCCGGAAGCCCACGTCGCAGTTATAGAGCCAGGTGTCTCTCACGCCAAACTGGCCGATGCTTTATACAAACATAAACTGAGATTTGGTTGGCCCGTTGGTCCCCCATCGGCTTCAGTTCTATCATGCGCCGTTAACCATGGTATTGGCGGGCTTAACGCCAAGTATGGGTTGAACAGCCAGGAGATCACCAGCATGGAGGTAGTCCTTCCTACCGGTGAGTTGGTGCGGGTAGGGTCCTGCGCAGTCCGGGAAGATGCTTGGCATAGTTGTCTCCCTTTACCTCAGCTTGATGGTTTGTTTAAGGGCTGGCTCGGTTCAACCGGAGTAGTGACAAAGATTGGCATCAGTGTGCATCCAATCCCTCCACTCCTCAAGGTTTTCACAGTGTCATGTGACAACGTAGAAGATATGTATTCGTACATGCTCAATCTGAGCAAGTATGAGATGTGTGATGATCTCACGGCCGTTTCCTGGTGGCTTGCGCAGGTGCCAATCCCTTATCCTTTCAAGGTCAAGCCTGATGATGCTCCGGAATGGTTCAGCTTCGCGACTACCACCTCTTGGACTGAAAAGGAGCGAGATGCAAGAATAGAAATTTGGGAAAAAGTCTTTGAAGAAGAGCAAAAGAAAGGCACCTCCATCAAGCAAACCGTCTACCCTGAGGAGGCGTTGAAAGGACGAACCCAACTGCCCAGCCAGGTCGTAGGTTCCACCAAGAACTACTGTAAACAGGGCGGCGGCGGGATATCGTGGCCGGGGACCTTTACGCCCGCCAAGGTCTGGGCTCCTGTGTACAACAAGTGGAAAGACCTTCTCATAAAACACAACCTATCGCCGTCCGTGCGGATGAGTATGTATCGCGGCGTCCATTACGGCATGCTCAGGGCAATGATCCCGTTCAATAAGCAGAGTGCTAAAGAGACTGAAAATGCAAGACACGCCATCGTTGAGTGTCTCAAGGTAGATTTGGACGCAGGAGGAATTCCTTATAAGCCGCCGATAGATTTTGCCAATGAAATTAACAAACGGGCCGATCCGGGATATCTGAACCTCTTGAAGAGAATGAAAAAATTTCTCGACCCGAACGACATTATGAATCCGGGCAAACTCGGCATATGAGCAATCAACAAAATACATATTCGAATGGAGAGGAAAAATGAACTGGAAGATTGCTGAGCTGAAAGAGCTTGAGGACAAAATCTGGAGGTGCACCGCTTGTGGGACCTGCAAAGTAGCATATGACTATGGCCCTCCACCTAAATTTGGAGAAATCTGTCCATCAGGGACCGAATTCGGGTTCGAAGGCTTTATGGCTTCCAAAGGTAAGATCGCGTTTGCTCGAGGTATATTGAGCGGTGAGCTTCCCTGGGACGAAGAGTTATTGGAGGCCATCTACAAATGTACTGTTTGCGCAGGTTGTCAAAGCCAGTGCCAGCTCGATCTCAAGCCCTACATACCCGAAATTATCGAGGCGATGCGACGTAAGGCTGTTGCTGACGGTGTAGGGCCTCTGCCCCTGCATAAGAACCTTCTTCAATCAATGAAGAATTACGACAATCCGTACCAGGGCCCTCGGCGGGTGAGAACGGATTGGACACGTCCCTTTAAGAAGGCTGGCAAGCCTATCAAGGACATCAATAAAGAACCAGCGCCTGCGCTGCTTTTTGTGGGTTGCACTGGTGCGTTCAATACAGCAGCAAGGGCCGTTCCTACCGCTACTGCATCAATTTTTCAAAAGCTCGGGATAGATTTCGGGATCCTGGGCGAGAATGAGCTCTGTTGTGGCTCTACGGCAATGCGAGTGGGAGACTCTGAAGAGTTCAAACGGATTGCTACGAAGAACCTTGAGACCTTCAAACGCTTGCACGATGAGCGCGGTGTCAAGACAATAATCAGTTCTTGCGCTGGATGTTACAGGGCCATAAAGAAGGACTATTTGCTTTCCTCCGAATACGACGAGGCGATGAAAGGAATAGAGGTCATTCACACAGCTGACTATCTCAACCGCCTCTACAAAGAAGGGAAGCTACAATTCAAGGGTGAACTGCCCTGGAAAGTGACCTACCACGATCCTTGTCACAGCGGAAGGCATTTGAACAAGTTCATTATTGACCGGGAAGGCAAGCAGCTCTGGAAGGGGGCTTATGTAGACCTTGATCAGAGCGAATGCCTCTACGAGCAACCCAGGGATTTGCTGAAAGCCATCCCAGGGCTTGAGTTCGTAGAAATGCAACGGATCCGTGGCAATGCTTTCTGCTGCGGAGGTGGTGGTGGTGTAATGACCGGATTTGGTGACTGGGCCACCAAGAACGCCGGTCTGAGAGTTCAAGAGGGAGAGGAGACGGGAGCAGAAAGGATAGTATCCATATGCCCATTCTGTCATTTCAACCTCAATGAAGGCGCAAAGAGAATCGGCTCTAAAGTGAAAGTTCACGATCTGACGGAGCTAATTGATCAAGTTCTTGTTGGAAGTGATTGAGGCTAAGCAGCAACTTAAAGGTAAGGCGAGACCTGGTCTTGGTGAGTATGAAGCCAAGTCTCAGTTCAAGATCCTAATGGGTCTAGAAAGGAGGTGCCGGATTTAAAAAATATCGCGACGAGGATTGGCAGAATTTTCCGGTCGGTAGGGGGCGGCGTAGTCCGCAAAGCATGCGCCGGACCAGCTAGCAAGGCAGCATCATTGGTTTCGCTAATGCATCTTTGGTATCAACTGATTACATCAGGCTCTTTGTCAATCAATGCGGAGGAGGTTGGGTGATATTTTTGTGGGGGGAATAGTCGGGCATGGGTTATCGATAGCGACCACCATGGCTCCGACGGGTCAATAGGCTGGCTGTTCTTGTGTGATTCCATCTGGTTAAAGTCTGGTTAAAGAAAGGTGATACTATGAGTCAATCAAGTGCTGTAACGGATCCTGGAAGCTCTCAGTTTTCAGGTTTAGCAAACCAGATGCTTACTTACCGGTGGGTCTGCTATGGAATGCTATTGCTGACCTACATCTTTGTTTACTTCGATCGCGTGGCTCCAGCAGTCATAGCGCCGGAATTGATGAAAGAGTTTTCCTTAACGGCTACCAGTCTGGGGATTTTATCTTCAATGTATTTTTATCCCTATGCTGCGATGCAGATCCCATCCGGCATTCTGTCAGATCGCATGGGCCCGAGGATTTCAGTGACGATTTTTTTCATGATAGCCGCAATCGGCACAGCGCTCTTCGGTCTGGCGCACAGTTTCGGAGTGATCATCGCTGGCCGTTTCCTCATGGGAGTCGGAGTTGCGGTCGTATGGATACCCTGCATGAGAATTCTGGCCAACTGGTTTCGACCGAAGGAGTTCGCCACCCTCACCGGCGTGATGCTCACGGTGGGTAATGCCGGTGCAGTACTGGCCGCTGCTCCACTGGCTTTCTTGGTAGGCCTGGTTGGTTGGAGGGCCTCCTTCTACTGGCTTGGCGCTTTTATGGCTATTGTAGCTATCTTGAATTACATTATCCTCAGGAACAGGCCCAGCGAGAAGAATTTGCCCACAGTCTCAGAGATAGATGGAATAGATTACTATTCTGTCCAGACCACTGAACCGGTCAGTTTTGGCACAAACGTGAAGAGGCTGTTCGGGATGAGGAACTATTGGTTAATCGCCATTTATGCATTTGTGATCTATGGAACCGTCATGGGATTCCAGGGGCTGTGGTGTGTACCGTACCTGCAGCACACGTTCGGTCTTTCTAAACAACAAGCGGCTAACATACTAATGTTATGGCCGATCGGCATGGCAGTGGGTTGCTTCGCATTCGGGTATATTTCCGACCGAATTTTGAAATCCCGAAGGAATGCTTCATTCTATGGCATCATCATTTACGCCGTGAGCTGGATACCTTTGGTGCTATGGCCGGACAAAATTCCGGTAGGTATGTTTTATCCCTATCTTTTCATCATGGGCTTCTTCTCTGGGGCCTACGTTCCCAACTATGCCCACATTGCCGAGGGACAACCGCACAGTTTCATTGCAACGGCGAATGGCATGCTCAATGTCTGGTACTTTGTCGGTGGAGCGCTTTTCCAAGCTGTGATGGGAGTCGTCCTGGATTATTACGGCAAGGTGGGAGATAAATTTCCCGTTTCCGCATATAAAACAACTTTTGTGGCATGTATTCTTTCTCTAGTGGTTGGTGCAATTGCCATGTATTTCACGCACGACACCAAGGTGCTGCAGAAGCAGGCAGTGCAGCAGAAGGATGCAGCATAAAATAAAAGCCTCAACCCCTCGAGGGGTTTGCATTCATCACCCCGGGCCTTGGTTTTGGGATGAGTTCTAGATTAACGCGGTATAGGATTACGAATGAGTAAGTTTGTGGCTTGGAACGCATGCTCGAATCCCTTGGCTCGGCCCTAGATCCATCGTATCCACCTAATTTCGGTTTACTTTAGATTAATAGGAGACTACGAACATGACCCTCAAAGAAAAGTTTATGAACCGTCTTATGGGTAAGAGTGATGAAGTTATGTGCGGATGTACGACTACTTATGGAATGGTAGAACTTATGGAAAAATGCGGTCACGAAAGGCCGCTTGCGGACACGGACCCCACAGCAATGACGGAACTTGCTCTGGCAGGACACCAGTATGCCGGATTCGAGTGGGTCAAGGCAATGGGATGGGATATCACCGGCCTCAGCGAAGTTCTCGGGTGTACCCTAGGTGAGCCCCAGATCGATTTACAGTATTTCATTAAAGCTCATCCTTTTGCTGAGAGTCTGGACGGGCTTGACTATCCGTCGGATTTTCTCAAGAAAGGGCGTTTCCCTGCGTACAAGGAGCATTTCAAGATGCTCAAAGAAAAAATCGGAGACGAACTGGCCATATTTGGAGAAACCGAAGGTCCTTTTACTGCCGCTGCAAATCTGGTGGGTGCAGAATCGTTCATGAGATGGACGTTCAAGAGGCCGGATGATGTGCTCAAAGTTCTTGATGTTACCAAACAGGCGGCAATCGAAGCCATCAATTTTGCGTTCGATAATGGCGCTGATTACTATGTATTGGCTGAACCGACTTCCAGCGCTGCGCTAATGAGCCCAAAGGCCTGGGAAAAATACATGCTTCCTCTGATGAAAGAAGTCGCAAGCAAGTCCAAAGGACCTCTCGTTCTCCATATTTGTGGGAATACCGATCTCATTATACCGCTGATGTGTGATTCGGGCGTCGCCGGTATCAGCATCGAGGAAAAGGCGGACATGAAAAAAGCGGTAGAAATCGCTCACTCGAAGGGCGTTAAGGTTTTCGGAAACGTTGCGACAGCGACGACACTTTTTATGGGCAAACCGGAAGAATGTTATCAGGAAGCAATTACGGCTCTCAACAACGGCACTGATTTTCTGACTCCAGGGTGTGGCATCGCCCCCCGTTCTCCCTTGGAAAACGTGCTCCAGATAAAGAAGGCGAGGGACGCCTTTATCGCTAAGGACTGATTATCTCTTTCCAATCCTTCCGCTTTTGTCGCTTGGAAAGATAGGAAAAGACCACTATGACAGTATGCAATAAGCTGTGATGGAGAAGGTATCAAATAAGCGCCCGTATTTTTTTGGTTGCCCGCTGGATGCTGACGAACGGGATGAGTCGATTCGGGAGAAGATCGCCTCTATAGGATCCGAGAAAATTGACGATCCCTATATTGAGGTCATACAAATCATTCGACAGGAGGTAGCCTCACATCTTTGGGAAGAATTGGGTTCAATCGAAGTTCCTCCGTGGCTTTGCCCAATACCTTCAAAAGTCGCAAGAAAAGATGTCGTTCTGGAAAATTTCGTTTACTTCATTGATGGAAACGGATGTCGCGATTTTGCGCAGGTCGCCGGCCAGTTCGTAGAAGAATATGTTTTTCCTCAAATCCCATGCATGATAGCTGTGGATCACTCTCTGACCGGGGGAGTATTCGCCTCGTTAGTTTCCTTATACAAACCCGACGATATTTCGTTGATCGTCGTCGATAGCCATGTAGACGCGTTACCTGGGTCGGCCGTGTCAGGGGCTATTGAGTATGATATTGCTACAAACCCTAATTCTATTCATGATCCCAACGATCCTTTTCTGAAGAATCGGACCGATTCATACAACGCGAGTTCGTTTCTCTATCATCTTCTGAAAGAAAACATCATCAATCCTGAAAACCTTTATCTAATAGGCGTAAGTGACTATCCTTCAAAACATGCTTTTCGCATCAAGGATGACAGAATAAAACGTTATGTAAATCATTACTCTTCCCTAAAAAGGGATGGTGTCAAGATTGTAACCAAGAAGGACCTGTCTCAAAACCCCGGCAGATTGACTAACCTGTACCGGCAGGTAAAGACGCCTTACATCTATATTTCCATAGACATGGATATCGGGGCGCGTAACGCTCTTGAAGGTGTCAGGTTTAGGAACTACCAGGGGATCAATGAGAATCAAATATACAAGATAGCAAAATGTCTTCGAGATCTTTTGGATCGCGGTATCAGTTTGGCCGGTATGGATGTTTCGGAATTCAATCCGCGGAGAGCCGGTTCCAGAGAGAATTTGGTTGATGACCGTACTTACCGCATAGCTTCCAACCTAATTAAGACGATCTGCTTCCCACCAGAAACCTTTGTTAACTGCTCTTGAGCGCCGCTGTATCTACAGAAAATAGTAGACCATGTTCAACGAAGCGCCATGCGGGGGCCCGTGGTTTTCATCAAATAATTCACATATTCAAACGTAAGTAAGCGAATGAAAACGGTTGACTGCCCGCAAAGACAGGTCCAGTTCTTTGGGGCGGTCACGGAAGTAAAACGTACTATCCCTCTGACTTAATAAGTGCTACATAAACGGAGGGCAGGTCACCGCGAGCAGACAGATATTGACAGGATTATAAACCCCAATCTGCAAGGCATTGTCGGGAGCGGCATGGGCCTGCTCATCATATCGACCTGTCAAAAGGAGGACATGATGAGAGCTCTTCTAGCGGCATTTCTGGTAGTGTCATCATTTTTGGCCACATCGCATGCGGGAGCGACAATAAAGATCGGATTCGCACATGTCTTTTCCGGTCCTATGGCTACCTTCGGTGAAGTGGCCCGCCAAGGGGTCGAGCTGGCAGTCAAAGAGATCAACTCAACCGGGGGAATAAAAGGTCAGACCATAGAGGTATTCTATGCGGACACGGCCGCGAAACCCGATGTAGGCGTTAAGGCGATCCAGAAGCTTGTAACCGAAGATCAGGTGGACATAGTGATCGGACTGGTTTCCAGCGCTGTTGCTGTTGCAGCTACTCCCTTGATGCAGGAATTGAGGTGTCCGTTGATTGTGACGCACGCCATGGCTGAGGAAGTCACAGGATCCAAATGCAATCCTTGGGTATTCAGGATCACATGGAACTTGGATCAATGCTTCAAGGCTTCGGCGGCCCTGGCTAATTCTCTTGGGGCCAAAAAATGGGCCGCACTTGGACCCGATTACGGATTCGGCCAAGATTCCTGGAAATACTTTCAGAAATACTTGAGCGCATTGGGAACTTTCAGCTTTGAAAAAGGCGAGTTTGTGCCTATGGCCACCAGCGACTGGAAACCAATTATAAAGAAATTGGAGAATTCGGGTGCTGATGGGATCATGACATCTCTGTGGGGCAATAATCTGAGGGATTTTCTGCGCCAGGCACAAGAGGAGCAATTCTTCGCCAAGAGACAAGTATTGTGTGTGGTTGGCGGATCCGTCGAAATTTTTACCGCGTTGGGTTTTCTTGATATGCCCCAAGGTGTCTGGTTTGGTACGCCATATTGGTACGAATCTTTTGAAAATCCGTATAACGACAAATTCGTTGAATCGTACAAATCGTTGTCCTCATCAAGAATCCCACCTTCGTACGCAGCGTATCAGTCATATGCAGCGGTAAAAATGCTAAAAGGCGCCATTGAGAAAGCCGGGTCTTCAGAACGAGCGGCGATTGCAAAAGCTCTCAGTGGGTTAACTGTAACGGATCTGCCGGTGGGCTCCACCACTTTCAGGGCCGGAGATCATCAGGCCATATTTGATTTAAGTTTCGGCAGGACCAGCGGCCGGATTGCCAAAGGCTTCAAGAGAATCCGCGGCCTGGACCCGATCCGAATCTTTCTGGGTCAAGAGGTAAGCCCGCCGGTTTCTGAAACAGGCTGTTCCATGACCCCGCTCAATTGAATGGAAGCCTCGGCTCGTTCGGCCCCGTGGGCTTGATGCTTGAGACCGCCCATGTGAACTGCCAATAGGACGCGCATCTTGCAGGTCCAGGCAAATGGATCGGCGAGACTCGGACCTGCTGATCGGCGCGGCCAATCTTCAAGACCTGTGAGAGCACCTCGCGTTCCGACAGGTGATTGGTATGCCATGCACAAATCCTGGTACGTGGCATAATCTCAAAAGACCCCTAATTAACCTCCTCGATTTCGGCGTGGTCTATTATCCTGATGCAACCCATGACACTCGTCGCGGCAGGACATTTTGTCACGTAAATTCCTAGGACTTCTTCTGCATCTTCTCGCTTTCCTCTCGGCACCTTCAGATGGTAATGAACTCGAATCTCTGTGATCCTCAGCACACCATCCACCTCTTCAATGTCACCATGCGCATCAGCCCAAAAATTGTCTGCTGGCGTCTCAATCTGTTTTCCGGCCAGAAGCCTGGCCAGTGTTCCCACCATTCAAGCGGCGACAGCGCTGATAATATAATCGAGAGTGGCTGGATGCTCCTCTTCAGGTTCGATTCCGTAAAATTTCTTGATACCACCGTGCACACCATAGCGTAGCTCACCGGCAAAGCCTTCAATCACGGCCATTCTGGTGGGGCCCTTCTCACGGACGATCCTGCTAACGGATGTGTGGACAAGCCTGCCCATAATTCCTCCTTTTGGTCAAGTGGTCAATCTTTGTTCGGCTGTTGGGGATGATTGCAGCTGAGAAGACGTGCGCATGGTGCCTAAAGCGAGCACCGCGCATCCGAACTGAAATTGCCCCGTAATGATATCGCGGGTATCCTTGCGCGTCAAGAGACGCCAGCCTACCTAGACGCAGTTGGGGTCACTCATCGGACATTCTCCCAATATTATCATCCTCATCGCCATTATGCTTTAGTGTTCTCGAAATGTTCGTAGTGGGAGAAGAGATTGGCCAAGGCCGGTAAAAATATTGTTAATTTATCCAATTATTAGCAGATGTCCACATACTTGGCTTTTTACTTGACAGGGTCTCTTGTTGTTACTTATCATTTCGCTCGCAATAACCCTCTGCTTCTGACTCTAAGACAGACATAGATCGAAGAAGTTTCTCAAAGTTCAGCAGAACAAGGTCGCGCTCGACATCATTCGTCAGGTTCGCGAGGCGATCCTTGAAGGAAGACTTCGTCTTGGAAATCACCTTCTCCCGGAAAAGGAGCTCGTAGCTAACTTAGGAGTGAGCCAGGACAGCTTTCGCGAATCGGTCCGTTCGTTGGAGGCAATAGGGTTTTCTTCCTATCCGCAAAGGGGCTGGCGGCGGAGCTGTGGTGCTCGAGGCGGACATGCAGACCATGCGAGATTCCATTGCCTATTTCTTTCACTTCCAAAATGTTTCTGTGTGGGATCTCGCCGAAGTAAGAAAACTGTTCGGCCCTTATTTGACTCGTCTAGCTGCTGAACGCTTGGGAGCCTAGGAACTGGAGGATCTTGAGACGTGCAACAATTCCTGCCGGGGAACGTTGGCGCTCTATAAGAGCATGTACAACTACGAGTAGAGTTTAACCGGATTCTGGCCAACGCTAGTGGTAACCCCGCGCTGATCTTGATCCTTGACTTTGTGAACAACGTGCTTAGAGACAGCGAACATCATCTTCAGCCAGGGATGGATTTCTCGAAAGAAGTGCTGGGCTGCCCACGAACATATACTGGAAGCGGTCCGTGCGAAGAACGCTGAGCGGTCCGCGGCTAAAATGCACCGTCATGTGTGTGAGGTGGAGAAATCTTTGGAGGCCTTGCGTAACAAAGAAGAAAGCGCGCATTGAAAGGTCGCAGCATCGCTTTGACCTAGACATAGACGCGGATATTAGTGGTGAGAAAAAAGCTGGCGTAGCAAAGCCTGTTCGCCTCACGAACAGACACCTTGAAAAGGCAGGAGGTGCGTAAGTCATGGCAAAGAAGCACGGCTCGAAAAAGAGCGGAGTCACCCGGAGAGAGTTTCTCGCAACGAGCGGATTAGTTGCCGCGGGGTTGTCGGCCGCGGGGTTGGCCGACATTCTGGGAGGCCCATACGCTCGCGCGGCGGGCAAACCGCCTATACTAGTGGGCAACATTGAGCCTCTATCAGGTCCCTACGCTGACTCGGGGCTCAACGAACAGCAAGGAGCAACGCTCGCAAACGAAGAATGGAACGCAAAAGGGGGCGTCCTTGGGCGTGAGATAGTCATGATCTCCGAGGATGCTCCGAGCAACCCGGGCATCGGCACCCAAAAGGCGATCAAGCTTATCAAGCGCGACAAAGTGAATTTCGTCACGGGTACGCTTACGTCCAACGTGACTTTGGCAGTAGCCGAAGTGTGCCATAACGAAAAGGTGCTGTTCATGGCTTTTGGGAGTCACTCCGACGACACGACGATGTCAAAAGCCCTGCGGACCACGTTCCGCACCACTTCCTCTAACTGGATGCTCTCAACGTCTGTCGGCAGTTGGATAGGAAAGAACTGGAAGCCGAAAACCGCTTATCACATTACGGCGGACTACACCTGGGGCCACACGGGCAGGGAATCCATGAATCGTGCGCTTCAAAAGTTTGGTTGCAAGGAAATCGGTAATGACTTCACCCCACTAGGGACCAAGGACTTTTCGGCTAATCTGATCAAAGCCAGAGGCCTTAAGCCGGACATCTTGGTGCTCAACCTCTATGGAGCCGACCAGGTGAACTGCGTCAAGCAGTGCAAGGAGTTCGGCATTGGAACGGACATCCGTATATGCGGCCCATTGTCGGGCGTCCCGATGATGAAAGGCACGGGCGATGCCGCGAACGGTGTATGGGGCCTGACGTGGAACTGTAATGTGGATACTCCGGGCAGCAAGAAGTTTAATGAGGCCATTATAAAGAGGTTCTCGGATAGTCCTCAGTTCGTGGCGAGTTATCGTCATTATCTTGGATATATCACACATAGTCAGCTCTTTGATGCTATCCAGCGGGCCAATACCACGGACCTGATACCTGTTATCAAAGCATTGGAGGGACACAAGTTCGACGGTCTGAAATGGAATCCCAGCTATTGGCGAGATTTTGATCATCAGAATATACAGGACGTGCTTGTGTGCCAAGCACAGTATCCACCAAACTTCAAAACCTATGCAGACCTATTCAAGATTTTGGGCCATATCAAGGGGGACGAAGCCGCTCCTACATTTGAAGAGTGGAAGGCTGCGGGTGGCCGCGCGTTGGAGCCTTACGACGAACTAAAGAAGTAGTTCGCGTCGCTAGGTCATTTTGGGAAACTGAGACAGGACCTAAGGACACTATTCTTATTCAATGCACGACAGAAGCAACCCGGTGTATCTCCACACCAAGTGAGGAGCTGATTACCGGAATGCGCTGACAATCGTGTCATCATAATCTTTGTGCGTCAGCGTGCCAGGTTTTGTATCGGATTACCGACGGAACGGCGGTTCCCTAACCCCCGCCCCCTTGGCACCTAGAGGTAGACGAAATGATCTTCCATCTTACGTTGCCTACCATAATCAATCAGCTCGTGAACGGATTTGCCTTGGGCACGCTACTAGTCCTCATGGCAGTGGGGCTGACTATCATTATGGGTCTGATGCGGGTGATCAACTTTACTCACGGGGTTCTATATGCCCTGGGGGCTTACACTGTCGTTTCCTTGATCACCTACACTGGGTTCTGGCCATGTCTGATCCTCGCGCCTGTCCTGTTGGGCCTCTTAGGCATGGGCATGGAGTCCAGTCTTATACGACGCGTTTATGCCCGAGACCCGCTGCACACAATGCTTCTGACTTTCGGTCTGGCATTGATGATTGAAGACCTGATCCGCATGATCTGGGGCGACGCGGCATACCCGCTCAGCGCGCCATCTGTACTCGCCGGTGTCATCGACCTGAAGCTTGTGATTTTCTCCAAATACCGCGTCTTTGTCATCTTGTTCTGTGCAGGTTTACTCACAGCGGTATGGTATTTCCTGGAGCGAACCCCTTTGGGCAGAACTATTCTTGCCGGGACGTTCGACAGGGAAATGGTGGTCGCCCTAGGTATCCCCATTAATCTGTTGTTCACCGTTACATTCGGTGTAGGAGCAGGATTAGCCGCACTGGCCGGCGTTCTTAACGCTCCCATCCAAGGCGTCTTTCCCCCCATGGGCAGCGCGATCCTTATGCCCTGTTTCGTGGTTGTTATCATAGGCGGCATGGGAAGTTTCTGGGGTGCGGTGATCGGCGGCCTTCTTGTGGGAGTGGTGCAGAGTTTTACAGTCGAAATATTCTCTGCCATGTCTGAAGTTGTGGTGTTCATTCTTATGGCGATTGTGCTTCTGGTACGCCCCAGAGGTATTGCCGGAATCGAGGGGTTGTTGGAATGAGGCAAGCACCTGCTCCCCCAAGCGTCGCAATGGACTGCCTTAGGATGGGAATTCTCTTTCTGGTGGTGGCTCTTCTACCCTTTATGATCCCTTACGTGGGCGGGTACGTCGGCTTGTCCGTGGAGATGGTCATATTCGCCATCTTCGCTCTAGGCTTCGACCTGCTCCTTGGGTATACGGGGATCCTTTCTTTTGGCCAAGCAGCTTATTTCGGTCTGGCCGGTTACACTATGGGTCTGGTTTGTATTCATTTTAATGTGCCCCCTATTGTGGGGATGTGCGCGGGAGTCCTCGTGGGAAGCCTTGCTGCCGTGGTCATCGGGCTGCTCATTATACGCAAGACCGGGATTTACTTCGCCATGCTGACAATCGCTTTCGGTCAGATGTTCTTTTTCATAGCTTCCCGCTGGACGGACGTGACCGGAGGTGAAGACGGCTTGACCGGAATCCCTCGCAATTTGATTTCAATAGGCCCCTTTTCATGGAACGTGACAAACGATCTAAGCTTCTATTACTTTGTTTTTATCTTCTTTGTGTTAGCTACCCTTGTCAAATACTGGCTTGTGCAGTCCCACTTCGGGCAAGTGCTCAAGACTATTCGCGAGAATGAAACACGAGCTCAAATGGTCGGGTACAACGTGCGGCGTTACAAGTTGTACTCGTTTATCATTGCTGGCATTTTCGCCGCGGTGGCAGGTGTGTTGTACGCCATGTTTCTCCGCTATATGTTCCCCCAGACCCTTGACTGGATCCGCTCAGGAAACGTGGTGATCATGGGCCTAGTGGGTGGACTGGGCACTCTCTTCGGTCCGATAGTAGGTGCAGGCGTGGTCACCTACCTGATGAACTTTACTTCCTACTACACTAAGTACTGGCAGTTCGTTATGGGGGTGATATTCGTGGTGTTCATCCTGTTCTTTCCCAGAGGTATCTGGGGCTTCGTCGAGCGGCGGCGCTCAGGCACAAGTTAAAGGTTGCAGCCATGAATCTACTGGAGACAAAAGCCCTAACGAAGCACTTCGGTTCCCTTATGGCCGTCAACGGTGTGGACTTCTCCATTCACAAGGGTGAGCTGAAGTCGATAATCGGCCCCAACGGCGCGGGCAAGACAACTTTCTTCAACCTTCTCACCGGCATGTTTCCCCCCACTGACGGGCAGATCCTTTTCAAAGATCAGAACATCACCGGCTCAACACCTGCGCAGGTGGCCGGCCTGGGAATCGGCCGGTCCTTTCAGATCACCTCGATCTTTCCCGAGCTTTCGGTCTTTGACAACGTCTACATCCCGGCATTGCGCTACTATTCCAAGGAAGATGCACGCAAGAGATCCATGGAAATACTGGAGGATGTGGACCTGGCCGATGAGGCGGAAGATCTTGCCGGCAATTTGTCTCACGGCGACAAGCGTCATCTGGATATAGCGATAGCTCTTACATGTCGATCGGAGCTCCTTCTCCTTGACGAACCGACATCGGGTATGCCGTCGGAGGAATCGGCCCGCACTGCGCAGCTAATAGTCAAGCTTAAGAAAGAGCATGGATACACCATCGTTCTTATCGAGCACAAAATGGACATAGTCCTGGCCATCTCGGACACCATCACCGTCCTTAACTTCGGGTTCAAGCTCGCCGAAGGAACACCGGAAGAGATAAAAGGCAACGAAGAAGTCCAGAGGGCCTATTTAGGGGGTCTGGAAGCCGGCTTTCAAGAGGGCATGGCTGCCCGTCCTTCCCGTTCATTGGAAGGAAAAGAAATACTCCGGCTCCAAGATGTGAACTCATTCTATGGAGAGAGCCATATCCTCCACAATGTGGGCCTCAATGTACGAAATGGGGAGATAGTGACCCTCTTGGGACGAAACGGAGCCGGCAAGACCACGACATTGAGAACCATATTGGGCCTGACTCCACCCTCTTCGGGAAGTATAACGTTTAATGGAGAGAGAGTCTCAGGTCTTGCCCCACAGGCCGTTGTTAATAGAGGCATCTCGCTTGTCCCCGCCGAACGTCGCGTTTTCGCGAATCTTACCGTCCAGGAGAACCTGGAGCTTCCTTTCTTCACTAAGGGCATACCCACGAGTGAAAAACGCAGTCAGATAGAACAGGCTTACAAGTACTTCCCGACGTTGGAAAGGCGAAGATATAATAAGGGAAACAAACTCTCCGGAGGAGAACAGCAGATGCTTGCTATGGCGCGAGCCCTCATGGGCCGAGTAAGCCTGGTGCTGTTGGACGAGCCGTCCCAGGGTCTGGCCCCTATTATCGTGAAAAATGTCGCCGATATAATTCGTGAGATCAACAACAGAGGGGTAACCATTCTTCTGGTAGAGCAAAATGCCCTGCTGGCTCTGGAGCTGGCAGACCGCGTTTACGTGATCGACAAGGGTCTAATCGTCTATGAGGGGCAACCCCAAACCCTTTTGGCCGACCGAGAACTATCCCAGAGGCTGTTGGGCGTCTAAAACTTCCGTGTTCATAATGTGAAGTCGTTGCCAGCATTCCTTTGGGATTCAATATCAACAAGGAAGTTTTACAGCGAGGCCGCCGAAAAAACTAAGGCGCTGCCTGAGGTTTCCCGTGAAATGACGAAAGGTGGAAAGCGGCGAGCTTCAAACGAGGCAAGGCTCCACGGCCTCCCAGGAAAGTAACAGGACTCACAAATTGTTGTCACCCATTATCAACAGGGCCACATACTATGATTACATACAAGAAGTTGGCGTGGACTGAATGCTCTCCGATTGAGTTTGTCCGCAGGTGGGAGACGGCTGCTCAGGGACCGGCTGCGCGATTATACGATGAACATCCAGGGACCAAGAACCTTACGAGGCGGCATCTCACCCGGCTCTATGGTCTGTGGCAGAACCGGTCAAGACTTGGCATCTCGGACCGTAGGAACATTGCGCGCCTAGCTCCGGCGCTTCCTTCAATCAATAGCTTCAGGGGCTTAGGACGCCCGAAAGAAGCAGAGGTATTAGATGCTTACGAGATGCTGACTCGAACTGTGGGGCGAAGGTTCTCCCTGAAGCTCTTCGCCCTGCATGTGGCCCTTCCGCGGATCTTTCCCCCCTTTTCCGCTTCCCGACTGGCGGCCTACCACTTTCTGGCTTGCTCAAGGCCTGGCAATACTTCTCCTTTCACTGAGGCCCTCTTACCCACGTATTTCGAGTATCAACAATTCTTTTTTGACCTTGTAACCGCGGCAGTCGCTGACCCGTCGCGGGTCGACAAAACCCTGTTGGCTCTCGGACATTGTTTGGATGTGTACTATCCCAAAATTCGTATAAGACCGTCTGTATGAATCAAACCAGAAAAGCATCGAAGATGCCCTTAGAGGCAACATCCCCAATCTCTCCTAATTCGAGAATTCCCGTGATATTATTCCGTCCTAATTTCTCCGCCAAGGGCTTTGCATCTTGGTATCGGAGGCCTCGAGCGACGGATCAAGATGCATAAAAGTGCCAAGATGCGAGCGGGCCGCATGATTCGGGCTGATGTGGAAAGGAAAATCCATTGAAGGTTGCATTTGTAGGACTGGGCACCATGGGAGAGCCAATGGCCTCGAATATAATGAAGGCAGGCCACGATCTCGTTATCCATAACCGTAGTAGGAACAAGGAAGAGCAGCTATCCGCTCTCGGTGCCAAACGTGCAGCTTCGCCTCGGGACGCCGCGGCCAACGCGGACGTGATCATAACCTCTCTCAGTGACACCCCGGATGTGGAAGAAGTCGTTTTGGGAGACAATGGCATCGTCCATGGTGCCCGGCCAGGTGCTGTGGTGGTGGATATGTCCACTATCAGTCCGGAGGGTACTCGTAGGATTGCGAAGATTTTGGGCGCAAAGGGCATAAAGATGATCGACGCTCCTGTATCAGGAGGTTCCGAGGGGGCTAAACAGGGTACCCTGTCCATCATGGCAGGCGGTGAGTTCGAGGATGTGCAAAGAGTTATGCCCATACTTAAGTGCATGGGTACCAGGATCACACACGTGGGACCCATTGGTACCGGCCAACTTACCAAAGCTATCAATCAAATCGTTATCGCCGGGGTGTATCTCAGCGTTGCTGAAGGAATGGCCCTGGGGCTCAAGGCAGGGCTGGATATGGAAAAGGTGGTTGCGGCGATCAGTGAAGGCGCTGCTAGCTCCTGGGTGCTCACCAACCGCTCCAGAAATGTGATCAACAACAGCTATCCTCTCGGTTTTCGAGTCAGACTTCACCAGAAAGACCTGGGGATCGCCCTGGAGACAGCCCGAAAGCTTGGTGTGACCCTACCGGTGGCCGCCATGATGGACCAAATCGAGACAGGAATCGTTGCCAGAGGTTACGGTGACGAGGACGTCTCAGCCGTGGCTCGCAGCATAAGGGAACAGTCTGGTATCGACTGAAGCACGAACCTGATGCTCTTAGCTCAAAAAAACTCGTCGGCTCGATTGGCATCGCAGATTTTCGCCAACTGACTTTACAGGAATGGTCTCACTTGAAGATCTCGAATGTCTGTCTATCTCTCAGTTATCGTCTATCCATCGGAAGCGGTACGCTAATGTAACCTCGGCGCCTCCTTTGGCCGGACATTACGGCGCAGTGCCCGGGTGAGGACACGAGGACATTTCGGTTGACCGAGGACATGCGGTGAGGAACGTTCTAAAGCGGTAGAAAGGGCTTTTTCAGCAATGTGACGACGGTTTTGCCTGCGTCCGCTAGTGTGGTGGGACACCGACGGAGAGTTTTTCGGGGTCCGCGGAGCAATCCCTCCACTCCTCACGTGTGCCCCAAACGGTCAGAATGCTAAGACCGCCGCATAGTTCCGGCGAACATGGTGACATACCAGAACGGCTTTACCGGTGGCAGTTGTCTCTTCGGGAATGTGAGCGTATAATTGTGCTTGCTGCAGTCGGGCTTCTTGCCTGGGCTGTCGGTTGCGAGAAGAGGTTACATAGCCTTGGCTTCATCATTGGCGTGGATGCCACAGCCGCTCGCAGCAGCCCGTCGCCCCTGTAAAAGGCGCGGTCACCGCCGTCTAAACCCTGTGATTTGCCACGGGCACAAGCTAGTTGTACGAAGGGCACATGAGTTCCGATAAGAGTTTGAACACATCCCTTGAACGCAAATGATGGAAGAAATGACCAGGAGGCAGATTATGGCGTCGAAGGTCTTGTATATGGACGCGCGAGCGAAGCGCTTCATGGAGTCCACGGCGATAAAGGGGCGGCAGATTTTGGAGCATTCCGGCTGGATGGACAGACTGAAGCCGGGTGACATTGTGGCCGTAAAGACCCACATGGGCGAGGCCTACAACGTCGGCTATTTGCGACCGGTGATAATTCGCACTCTCGTGGACGCTCTGAGGGAGCGAGGTCTGCGCCCCTTCGTGACCGACACCACCACGATGCCGTACCATCCTTGGATAAGCCGGACCCTGGCCATAGACCATCTGGAAACTGCGGCTCAGAACGGCTTTTCCGAGTCCACGGTGGGTGCACCCATCATAATGGCGGACGGTTGGCTGGGCACCGACGACGTCGTGGTGGACTTGGAGGAGGCTGGCTGCTACCTGAACAAGCAGTTCGTGGCCAGGGCCATAGCCGATGCCGACGCTCTTCTGTCCGTGGCCCATTTCAAGGGACATCCAGCAGGGGGATTCGGCGGAGCCATCAAGAACATCGGTGTGGGCTGCGCGTCCAAGCGGGGCAAGATGAACCTCCACGGGGCTCTGGCCGGCGACAAGCCTTTGATTGACCCAGCAAAATGCCCGGGACGCAGCTGCGACTGGTGGGAGACCTGCCAGGACTGCTGCCCTGAGAGCGCCATCGAGGTAGGGCCTGAGGGACTGAAGGTGGACCAGGAGGCGTGCGTGTACTGCTTTGCCTGCGCCAACCTGTGCATAAACATGGCAGGAGTGGGAGCGGTACAGCGTTTCGACCATCTGCCGGCCTTGGGACGGCGCATCGCCGATTCAGCTCTGGCGGTGATGAAGACCAAGCCGGACGGCAAGGCCTACTTCCTGAACTACGCGGTGGACGTTACTCCAGTCTGCGACTGCTACGGCTGGACAGATACCCCCATCGTCAACGGTCTAGGGGTATTCGCCTCCTATGACCCGGTTGCCGTGGACAAGTGCTGCATAGACCTGATGAATCAGGCCCCAGGCCTCACCAACTCCGAGGCCGAGGACTGCGGCTGCCTGGCCGCGGGCAGCGCCAAGCTGGACATAATCAAGGGCAAGGATATCGAGCCCCAGGTTCACGGTGGGGTGGAGAACGGCCTGGGCAGTAAAGAGTATGAGCTGGTCAAGGTGGCACTGGACCGCAGCCGGGAAGCTATAAAAACCTACTACCCTCGAGTCGCCGCGACTAAGCTGAAGCCCATGTATATCCGTCAGCACCCCCTGAAGGGAGTGGATACCGCCTCTTTCGGACGGCCCACTGAAGGGGTAGACCACCCACGCTACCCTAAGAAATGACCTTTGTTTTGCATGGAAAAAGTAGCACAATATGAAGGTCAATCGAGGAAGCAGCAGCCTTCTTAGCTTCCTTGTAATATCAGGCTGTTCAGCGGCGGGAGCGCAAGGTAGCTCCGTATCTGTCCATTCATCGTTCCGGCATTCAGCAAAGGGCTTCGACGTCGTTTCTATGTCAATGGGCTAGTCTGCGGCCAACCTGGACGCCATCTCCTTGAAGTGTCTTCAAGGCTTGCCATTAGGTTCATTCAGAACAAAATGAACTTTCAGCATAATTCTTTTTCGACTCGTTCCACGGTTCCTCAAAAACTAGCAAATCAGAGGGGCATCTCCGCTTCCTGCGGAACCGCTAACCATGACTTCCAGGCCTTGTTTCTCGAACAAGCCACGGATGTCATCTGTCTTGAGCTCGCGTCTGATAAACACTACGCGATTTATGAAAGTGCTCCGAAGTTCTCGGCCCTCAAATGGCACAATCTCATATCTGCGCCCAACGCGGCTATAAAAGTATGGCCGACCCTGTTCGAAGACAAATCCCTTTGCCCTCACAACATCGGCCGGAAGATTTTCCGCCACATGCCGAAAATCTTCCAATTCGCCCTTAAACCACCGACAAGTCATCGAAACCAATCGGTCGGGAGGTTCCAATTGGGCCGCTTGATCTTCCAGCGCCTGGTCCACAATCTCTTCGAGTTCAGCTTCGGTAAGCAGAGGTTCAGATTCGTCAAAATCCGGGCGGGCCATTAGCTTGACTCTGCGGCTATCATCAAAAAAGCCGCCAAGATCCACGTTTGCATAGGAGGTTTCGACAAACCGCGCATGCGGATTGTGACTCAGGATAACTTCTCTTATCCTTTGGATGGTCTCCCGGTCAGACAGATCCACCCTGTTGATGATGAAAGCGTCTGTCGAAACAATCTGCTTCTCGACTGCTGTGAAGATTTCATATTGTTCTAAGAAATCTGCTGCATCGATAAGGCAGAACTTCTCCTTAAGAGCGAAAGAACCTTTGAAGGCCGGATTTTCCAGATCTCTGCCCAGATCGGTGGGATTCGCCACGCCAGTGGCCTCAATGATAAGGATTTCAGGCTTGATTACAAAAGCTATACGATAGAGGCCTTTGACGTAATCAGCTTTGACACATGCACAAAATATGGATCCCCTGCTGATTTCCATGAGTTCCAGCTCAGGATCTTCAATCAATGCGCCGTCCACTCCCTCATCACCAAACTCATTCATCAAAATCATGAGTTTTTTGTCTGTCGGAGCGTGCTTCAGCACGCGATTCAGGAAAGTAGTCTTGCCGCTGCCCAGGAATCCCGAAATCAAATACACTTGAATCGCAGCCCTGTTCATGGAGCTTCTCCGGACATGAATTTCAAGAACTCACCTTCCATTTGATTTGCGAGAAGGCGTTTTTTCCCAAGTATGCCACTCTGCCTTGTATCATCAGCGTCGCAGTTAACCTAGCACCATCAAACCGATGAAGACTTCCAAGTCGGAGATTTTGTCAAGAGGATCTTTTCTGGGCTCCCTCGAACGGACCCACCGGTTACCCCGTGTCCCAATGGAGGGGCTGTTATTGTGCACATCCCGAACCGGGCACTTGCATTTCGCAAAGGTCTCCATTTCGGCCGCAGCGAGTTCGGAGTGACTAGATCAAGAGTATGAGAGAATAACTATTGTAGGTTTCTTTAACGTCATGGACCAGCCGCGCAGGTTTGCCGATCTTATTCATCGTCTGAAATACGTCAATGGAGCAAGCTTCTATAGAAGGCCGTTTCTCGTTAGGGAATTTGCACGGATCCGGATATGAGCACTTCTTGCATAGTGCACAGGTCTCTGCCGGGAGTCCGAACGCCTTGTAGTATCCCAGAAGGAAAAGTTTTCTTTCCAAGGCGACCGTGGCCTTCCACTGCTTGATCTGTTCCCGCCGTTTGGCTGTGGAGTTCCGGTAAAAGTGCTCATTCTTGCTTTCTCCGGTGAGCAGCAGAGCAAGCTCGTATTCAGACAATAATTCCCGTACCGTTTGTAGGTTAGGTGCGGCGGGCGGGCAACACCAGCTCGTGTCGAAATTGGAGCAACCGTAACGACACTTTAGGCCAACCCATTGAGCGGTGACGATTTCAATAGTTCGGAGCGGTTGGATGTCGCGAAAGCCAAATTCCCTCGCGAGGCGTCTTATCTCTTCGAAGGACGCAGTGGGAATTATAGATGATAATTCGACCCCTTCAGGCACAGCATCCGACGTCGTAGCAGTCGCGTTCCCGCCCGTGAAAACCATACCGCACCCTTTTACCACCGACCTTTTTAAGTGAAGAAGATTACCGGGATTGTCAGATGTCATGGTCTCCTCCTACTCTTCAATAGCCACCGCAGGGAGACTCTTGGCTTGCAGCTCTCGAAAGCAGGCTGTTCTGGGTCCTATTGGTCCATTCGCAGTAATCTATCCTGTCGAGGACTTCCTGCGGTAAACTATTTACAGCCGCGACCATATAGACACGCGCTTGTCACTGTGCGAAATTACTGACGAGCACCACCACAAGGGTCCTTTTTCGCGGGCTTTCCAAATGCCGCTAACCAAGGTCATACAGGCTTATTTAGCGCTTAACCAAATCGTCCGGGCGGGCAAGCCTTGATTCGTTAACCAAGCGGCGGCGACAGCCGGTTGTGCGGCCTTCATTCCCTACTAAAATGATCGCACTTCCACGTGGGGCTGTCAAGCCCACAGCGGAGCGATCGCCGGGTGCAAAGGAGTTCTCAGGGATCAAGGATACTTCGGTTCCGTCTTCATCCTCCTATTTTTGATGCAGCACTTCGTCCGGAACGATCCCTTCGAGATGGGGGAATTCGTCCTTCATGTGTGGGAGCTGCATCGCCTGCATAAACTGGTCCTGGAAATCGCTCTCCACGGTCAGTTCGATGTACTCTACGTTTCGGGAGACCCAGTTAGCCTCTTCCCTCTTTGCCCGGTTCAGCAGCGCCGCCCTAGCCCCGTCACCCGCAGCATTGCCCACCGCCAGCACGTTTTCGAGGTCGCAGTCGGGAAACAGGCCCATGATCAATGCCTTGGTCTTGTCCACATGGGTACCGAAAGCCCCGGCAATCTTGATCACGTCCACCTTGTCCAGCCCCATGCGGCGCATCATGAGCTTGCACCCGGTATATAGTGCGCCTTTGCCCAATTGGATTTGTCGAACGTCCTTCTGGCTTATGACCACGTCCTTGCCGATCGACGTTTCATTTGCCCAGGCAATGACGAACTCAGGTTGTTTCGTGTCAGGATTGACTCTGTAGCGATTGGATTTCTGGTTCTTGCTGAACCTGCCGCTCTTGGTAACAACGCCGGAGGTGTACAGCTCGGCCAAGACATCCAGGATACCCGATCCGCAGATACCCTTTGTTTTCATCTCTTCGGGTTTGGAGTAATTCTTCCACGCATCCCTGCCTATCACCTTGTAGTTCACCTCATGCGTTTCCGGATCTATGGTGATGCGCTCGATCGCGCCGGGAGCAGCTCGCATGCCAAAGGACAACTGAGCTCCCTCAAGCGCGGGTCCTGTGGCGCACGAACACGAGATCAACTTCTTCTTGTTGCCCAACACCAATTCCCCGTTTGTGCCTATATCAATGAGGAGCTGCATTTGCTCGTTTTTGTAGGGCTCTTCCGCGATGAG
>DATJPW010000351.1:0-42471 GCA_035506215.1 Desulfomonilaceae bacterium | reverse complement strand
AGATGGTGATGCCCGGGGACAACGTTTCTTTAGAGGCACACCTGATCACGCCCATCGCCATGGAAAAGGAACTGAGGTTCGCCATCAGGGAAGGCGGCCGAACCGTCGGAGCTGGAGTCATCTCCGATATCATCGAATAACTAATTGCGCCGATTGGCTGCATCTGACCCGAGGTTCTTGGAATGGACACACAGGCTCTTAAAATAAGAATTCGATTGAAGGCGTATGATCATAAGCTTCTGGATCAGTCCGCGGCTGAAATAGTCGACACGGCCTGGCGAACAGGAGCAAAGGTGGCTGGACCTATACCTCTGCCGACCAGAATTCACAAATATACTGTCAATAGATCGCCACACATCGACAAGAAATCCCGCGAGCAATTCGAAATAAGAGTGCATAAGCGACTTGTGGACATTCTGGAACCTACACAACAGACATTGGACGCTTTGATGAAACTGGATTTATCCCCTGGAGTGGACGTGGAAATAAAGGCCTAGGCGCGGCAATGAGGAGCCGGACATGGTTAGTGGAATGATTGGGAGAAAAATTGGGATGGGTCAGACATTTGACGGCTCCGGGCGGGCTGTAGGAGTAACCGTCGTGGAACTGGGTCCTTGCGTTGTGGTCCAGAAAAGAGGGGATTCAAGGGTTCAGCTTGGTTACGGTCCTACCAAGGAAAATCGGGTTTCCAAACCGCTCATGGGACAGTTTAAGAAGGCAGGTTTGGCTCCTTACCGAATACTCAGAGATTTCGATGTTGATGAGCCGGGATCCATTGAAGTGGGCCAGGAAATTCGAGCGGATATTTTCAACCCCGGAGAGAGGGTCAAAGTCGTTGGAACCAGCAAAGGTAAAGGATTTGCTGGTGTTATGAAGCGATGGAATTTCGGGGGCGGCAAAGAGACACACGGTTCCCGGTCTCATAGAATTCCAGGTTCCGTCGGCCAGTGTGCCTGGCCTAGTAGAGTTTTTAAAGGTAAGAAGATGCCGGGAAGAATGGGTGGTGTCAGGGTTACTGCTCCACGAGTAGAGGTGATCGAGGTGCGTTCCGAAGAGAACCTGATTCTTCTCAAGGGCCCCATTCCCGGTTCCAGAGGCGGCATTGTCTTCATAAGGAAGAGCTGATGGCGTTGATAGACGTAGTCAATCAAAAAGGCGAAAAGGTCGACTCCATAGAGCTGGATGAGAAGGTTTTCAACTCGGAAATCCGCGAGAATCTGGTTCAAAATGTGGTGGTCTGGCAATTAGCGAAGCGACGAAACGGGACCGCCTCCACTAAGACCAGAAGCGAGGTACGAGGCGGCGGCAAGAAGCCGTGGCGTCAGAAAGGTTCCGGCCGCGCTCGAGCCGGGACAAACCGGTCACCCATATGGACCGGTGGCGGAACCGTGTTCGGTCCCAAGCCTCGCTCCTATGATTTCTCATTAAATAAGAAGGCCAGAAAAGCTGCTCTCCGATCCGTTTTAACATCGAAGTTCAAAGATAATCAGTTGACTGTAGTGGACAAGATCGAACTTGAAGCTCCGAAAACGAAGCTTTTTCTGGAAACCGTCAAAGCACTCGGGCTGGAGGATGGTAAAACGCTTTTCATCACTCCTGAAAAAGACGAAACTTTGCGCAGATCGTCCAAGAACTTGTTCCGTGTCCTTGTCCTTCCCACCGAAGGCATGAATGTTTACGACCTTCTAAGGTTCGAGCGTCTTGTCCTGCTCCAGGCAGCGATACCGACAATCCATGAGAGGCTGGGCTGATGTTGGAAGAATACCAGATACTTCGACGTCCCGTGGTCACTGAAAAGAGTTCCACCCTCAAGGATGAGAATAACCAAGTAATCTTCGAAGTTGACCCCAGGTCAAACAAATCGGAAATAGCCAAAGCCGTTGAGAAACTTTTCAAAGTGACTGTTCTCGAGGTGAGGACGCAGAACCGCCAAGGAAAACTCAAGAGACTGGGCCGCCACGTGGGACGTCGCAAAAACTGGAAAAGAGCGATCGTGACCCTGAAACAAGGTGACCGGGTGGATTTCTTTGAAGGAGTTTAGCTGGATCTCAGTGGGAAGGCGCTAGCAAGTCAGTCGCCGAGTGATGGAAACTGAAAATCGTCGAGGACTCGATTCATGGCTATCAAGAAATATAAACCTACTTCTCCTGGCATGAGATTCCGGACAGGGTTCGCGTTCGAAGAGATAACCGCCGAAGAACCTCTCAAGTCCCTCGCCACAGGCATACATAAGAGCGGGGGCCGTAACAATTATGGTCGCATAACGCTCCGGCACAGAGGCGGCGGCCACAAGAGGAGGTTCCGGTTAATAGACTTTAAAAGAGACAATGTTGATGTGCCTGGTAAAGTCGTGAGTGTCGAGTACGATCCCAATCGCGGCGCTCGTTTGGCCCTGGTGAATTTTGCGGACGGAGACAAACGCTACATTCTTCATCCCATCGGCTTGAACGTCGGGGACACAATCGTGTCCGGGGACAAAGTGGACATAAGACCAGGCAATTGTCTGCCGTTAAAGAATATCCCGCTCGGCACAATGGTTCATAATGTCGAGATGAAAATCGGGAAAGGTGGCCAGATGATCCGCGCTGCGGGGACCTACGGTCAAGTAATGGCCAAAGAAAAAGGTTATGCGCAGATTAAACTCCCGTCAGGGGAAGTGCGTATGGTCCTGGATCGTTGTCGCGCTACGGTGGGCCAGTTGGGCAACCCGGACCACGAGAAAATTTCTTTGGGCAAGGCCGGCAGGAAAAGACATTTGGGTCTGCGACCCAAAGTCCGGGGAGTAGCCATGAATCCGGTGGATCATCCACATGGAGGCGGAGAGGGAAAAACATCCGGAGGACGAAATCCTGTCACTCCGTGGGGTGTGCCAACCAAAGGTTATAAGACTCGCAAAGGAAAAAAGGCCTCCGATAAACTGATCGTTAAACGTAGAAAGTGAATGCCATGCCTCGTTCCACACATAAAGGTCCGTTCGTGGATGATCACGTACTGAAGAAAGTCAATGAGGCCCGTGAAACGGGTTCTCGAAAGGTGATCCAGACATGGTCGCGGCGATCCACTATTATTCCTGACATGGTCGGCCTCACTTTCGCCGTACACAATGGTAAGAAGTTCATCCCTGTGTTTGTCTCGGAGAATATGGTAGGCCACAAGCTGGGAGAGTTTTCGCCGACCCGCACGTTTCATGGGCATGCGGGCGACAGAAAAGCCAAGAAGGGGAGGAAATAATGGAGTGGGAAGCCAACCTTAGGTTCGCTCATATTTCCGCCCGTAAGGCTCGACTGGTAGCGGATCTTGTGCGCGGGATGCCTGTGGGCGCGGCAATTTCTATGCTCAAATTCACGCCCAAGAAAGGGGCCGACTTGATCAAGAAGGTCGTGGAGTCCGCGCTCGGTAATGCATCTCAGTCCAAAGGAGTTGACCAAGACAAACTCGTTATCAGCACTATTGCCGTAGACGAGGGACCTATTGCCAAGCGGTGGAGCCCCAGGGCCATGGGTCGAGCAACAAGGGTCAGAAAGCGAATGAGCCACATTCGAGTGGCATTGAAAGAAGACTAACAGCCGCGTGCCGGAGGATTCAGAGCCTTCACGTTTGAAGTAGGATCCTCGGATCAACCCTGAGGAGGGGTATTTTGGGACAAAAAGTACATCCAAACGGATTTCGACTCGGCATAACAAAAACCTGGGACTCTCGTTGGTTCTCACAGAAGGATTTCGGGGACTTTCTCATCGAGGATCTCAAGCTGAGGAATTTTGTCAAGAAACGGCTCTCACAGGCCAGCATTTCAAAAATGGAAATTGAAAGAGCTGCCGGCAAAATTCGACTGGTCATCTTCACTGCTCGACCTGGTATCGTGATAGGTCCCAAGGGGAGCGAGATAGAAAAGCTCCGACGAGAAATCCTGCGAATGACCGACAAAGAGGTCATTGTTGATGTGAAAGAAGTCCGCAAACCGGAAATTGATGCGCAATTGGTGGCAGAAAACGTTGCACAGCAGCTTGAGAGACGTATCGCGTTTCGTCGGGCCATGAAAAAGGCCGTGACCAGCTCCCTCAAATCCGGAGCCAAAGGAATCCGTATCGCCACAGCGGGACGCCTCGGCGGGGCAGAGATGGCCAGACGTGAATGGTACAGGGAAGGACGAGTTCCCCTCCATACCTTAAGAGCTGATATTGATTATGGATTCGCAGAAGCCCACACCACTTACGGAGTGATCGGTGTAAAAGTCTGGGTCTTCAAAGGCGAAATCATTTCGAGCGCGACGGAGAACTGACATGCTGGCGCCAAAGAAAGTCAAGCACCGCAAGATGCAAAAAGGTCGCATGAGAGGTCGCCCGCTGAGCGGTACCACCGTAGCGTTCGGTCAGTACGGTCTGATGGCCCTGGAGCCTGCATTTATTACCGCTCGTCAAATCGAAGCAGGCCGAATAGCCATGACGCGTCACGTAAAAAGAGGCGGCAAGATTTGGATACGCATGTTCCCCGACAAACCCATAACCAAGAAGCCCGCAGAAACCAGAATGGGCAAAGGTAAAGGGGCGCCGGAAGATTGGGTGGCTGTGGTCAAACCAGGCCGAATTCTCTACGAAATGGAAGGCGTTGGTGTCGAAGTTGCTCAGGAAGCATTTCGATTGGCTGCCATGAAGCTGCCTATTAGAACCAGGTTTGTAATGCGTGAGGAACAGTTATGAAGGCCAGAGAGTTGAGAGACCTCTCACCGGAGGAACTTCGGACCAAGGAGAAAGAGTTTCGAGAGGAGGAATTCAAACTCCGTTTCAAGCACGCTACCGGCCAGTTGGAAAAGACTGATCGTCTCAGGAAGCTCCGGAAAGACATTGCACGTGTGAAAACCATCATTAAAGAAAAGGAGGCGTCTGCATGACGAACTCCTCTGATGTGACAATTCGACGCAAAATTCGAACCGGCGTAGTCATCAGCGACAAGATGAACAAAACTGTCGTCGTAGAGGTGACGCGGACGGTAATACATCCCGTCTACAAGAAATACGTGCACCGCCGGAAGCGTTTCATGGCGCATGATGAAGAAAACCGGTGTCGTATCGGCGATGAAGTGATGATCGTCGAGACGCGGCCGCTGAGCAGATACAAACGCTGGCGTGTCCGGAAGGTTATCAAGGAGGCGGCGCTACCTGGAGGTGCCTGATGATTCAGCAGCAAACCCGAATGGATGTGGCCGACAATTCCGGGGCCAAGGAACTTTTCTGCGTAAAGGTGCTGGGAGGCACTAGGCGGAAGTATGCCAGCGTCGGGGATGTGGTTGTGGTTTCGGTAAAACAAGCTATTCCTAATTCCAAGGTGAAAAAGGGTGAAGTGCACAAAGCCGTGGTGGTTCGGACCCGTAGACCCGTGCGGCGACCGGACGGATCGTATATTCGCTTTGACGACAATTCCGCGGTACTTATAAACAACCAGCTTGAGCCGATCGGGACCCGTATTTTCGGTCCTGTGGCCCGTGAGCTTAGGGCCAAGAAATTCATGAAAATTGTGTCCTTGGCTCCGGAGGTCCTTTAAATGTCGAGCATCAAGAAGAATGACAAAGTGGAGGTCCTTTCGGGCAGAGAAAAGGGGAGACAAGGCAAGGTACTCAAGATCTTGAAAGACAAGAATATGGCTCTGGTGGAGCGGGTCAACATGGTGAAGCGCCACACCAAGCCTGGAGGGAAAGCGGGGCAGCAAGGCGGAATAATCGAAAAGGAAGCGCCCTTGAAGCTCTCCAAACTCATGGTTGTCTGCCCCAAGTGCGCCAAGACCACCAGGATTGGCAGTAGGGTCCTGGAGGATGGCGAAAGAGTTCGATATTGCAAGAAGTGTTCTGAGCAGATAGAAGGCTAGGGGTAACACGGTCATGGCTTCTCGACTAAGAGAATATTACAGAAAATCCGTTGTTCCGGCCCTTGTAGAGCGTTTCAAGTACCGAAATCTCATGCAGGTCCCGGCCATCACGAAAATCATTGTGAATATGGGGCTGGGTGAGGCAATTCAGAATCCGAAGGTCATGGATAGCGCACGGGAGGAATTGGCCTCAATTACAGGCCAGCTGCCTGTGTTGCGAAAAGCGCGAAAATCAATAGCTTCATTCAAACTTCGCGAGGGAATGACCATAGGATGCAAGGTGACTCTGAGAAGAGATAACATGTACCATTTTTTGGACAAGCTGATCAATGTGGCTCTTCCAAGGGTTCGTGACTTCCGGGGTGTGAGCCCGAAGGGATTCGACGGTCGCGGAAATTATTCTATGGGTATCCGCGAACAGATCATTTTTCCCGAGATCAACTATGACCAAGTCGATAAGATTCGGGGCATGAACGTCACAATAGTGACATCCGCCAGGACCGACGAGGAAGCCCGGGAACTGTTGGGACAATTAGGAATACCGTTTAGAAAGTAGATCAGTTTTCTTCCGAGGAGGAAGTGTGGCCAAGAAATCTATGATGGTCAAGGCGGCAAGGCCTCAAAAGTTCATGGTGCGCCAATATAACCGGTGCATGATTTGCGGCCGGTCAAGGGCTTATTATCGCCAGTTCAAATTGTGCCGGATATGCCTTCGCACCCAAGCCCTCAAGGGCAATATCCCCGGCATGATCAAATCGAGTTGGTAGGAGACTCGTAGATGAGCATGACTGACCCGATCGCGGACATGCTGACACGTATTCGCAATGCAAAGCATGCACGCAAAGAACAAGTAAACATCCCGGCCTCGAACCTCAAAATCAGCATCGCGCAGATCATGAAGGAGGAGGGATACATCAAGAAATACAAGGTGATCCGTTCGCCAAAGAACAAGCAAGGCGTGCTGAAGCTTACTCTGCGATTTGACGATGAAACGCAATGCGTTATCGACGGGCTTGCGAGGGTCTCCAGGCCAGGTCTAAGGGTGTACGTGGGCCGAGATCATAATCTCAAAAGCCACGGCGGCGTAGGCGTTTTGATTGTTTCCACATCGCAGGGTGTGATGACCGATAAGGAAGCACGCCGCCGCGGAATTGGCGGCGAAGTTCTTTGCAGCCTCTGGTAATCGCCGCAGTTCAGGAGCTTTATTGATGTCCAGGATAGGCAAGGCCCCTATACTCAAACCGGAAAATGTTAAGGTGACCTTTTCACCTCCTAACCTGAAGGTGGAGGGCCCAAAAGGTTCCCTCGAGATGTCGGTATTGGATTTGGTGAAGGTGGAACTGGATGAATCCCAAATTCGAGTGTCCGCAGTTGGGATGAACCGCAAGAGTCGAGCGTTGCAGGGTTTAACGCGTAGTCTCATACAGAACATGGTCACCGGTGTTACGGATGGTTTTACGAAATCTTTGGAAATCCAAGGAGTTGGCTATCGGGCGGAATCGAGTCCAAAAGGCTTGACGTTAAACGTAGGCTACTCCAATCCGGTGGTGGTTCCTATTCCTGAAGGACTGACCATCGAGGTGGAAAGAAATACAGTTATCCATGTGCGGGGCATAGACAAGCAAAAGGTAGGAGAAATGGCGGCAACCATCCGGAGACTCAGAAAGCCGGAGCCGTACCGAGGCAAAGGCATCCGCTACCTCGGTGAAGAAATTCGACGTAAGGTTGGAAAAGCCGGCACCAAGTAGCCTTGCTATTATTGACGCGGTCTTGATGCTCATCTGTATTGACCGCACGCGTGGAGAGGAAGTCCAGATGTCCGGAGAAGCAGAAAAATTCAGTGCCAGGAAAAAGCGCGCAAAACGTGTGCGTTTTGACATAAAACGCTCCGGAGAACGACCGCGGCTCACGGTTTTTCGGTCGAATCGGCATATTTACGCACAAATAATAGATGACCATAAGGGAGTTACCCTGGTACAAGCCTCTACCTTGGACAAAGAGTCTCGGAAAAAACCGGGAGAAGCGTTCAACATCGAGACCGCTCGTGAAGTGGGCAAACGTCTGGCGGCCCGTGCTCAAATGCAAGAGGTATCTAAAGTGGTTTTTGACCGTGGCCCGTATCTTTACCATGGAAAAGTCAAGGCCCTGGCTGAGGGCGCCCGGGAAGGCGGACTTGATTTCTAGCCTGTTAGAAGGAGGGAGCCGTTGCTGATTAGATCCGAAATGACCCCTGAAGGCGAATTGAAGGATCGCGTAGTGCACTTGAGTCGTGTCGCCAAGGTGGTCAAAGGCGGAAGGAGATTTTCCTTCAGCGCTATTGTTGTTGTAGGTGACGGCCAAGGCCGCGTAGGATTCGGTTTGGGCAAGGCCAACGAAGTTCCCGAGGCGATCCGTAAGGGCGTCGAGCGCGCTAAAGCCTCTATGGTAGAGATTCCGATCATTAAGGGTACGATCCCCCATGAGATCGTGGGCAGGTACGGCGCGGCCAGGGTACTGCTGAAACCTGCCGGTTCCGGAACAGGGGTCATTGCTGGCGGGCCGGTGCGGGCCGTTATTGAAGCGGCCGGCATAAGCGATATCCTGACCAAATGCATTGGAACGAATAACCCTCACAATGTTGTGAAGGCAACTTTTGAGGGTTTAAAGAGTTTACGCACGCACCAACAAATTTCCAAAAAGCTGGGCAAGCTTGATTCATCTCCGGATGATGATGCAGAAAAAACCGAGGAGTACTTGCCGAATGCTTAAGGTCACTCTAAAGAAAAGCTTAATAAAAACTCCCAGATCCCAAAGAGAGACGGTGCGAGGCCTCGGTTTGAGAAAGATGCAACAAAGCCGCATTCTTCCGGACACCCCAGAAGTTCGCGGTATGATACGAAAAGTGGGGCATCTGGTGGAATACGAGGAAGTTGCCGAGTGATTTCGGCCCAGAAGGGTAGAAGTGCATGGACCTTTCAAATCTAAAGGGATCCGAGAAAAACAAAAAACACAAGAGGATCGGCAGAGGAGAGTCTTCGGGCCGAGGGAAAACCGCGGGAAAGGGACACAAAGGTCAAAAGGCGCGTTCCGGAGCGGCTATATCTCCTGGTTTCGAGGGTGGTCAAATGCCTCTTCAAAGGCGTTTGCCGAAAAAAGGTTTTACCAATGTCTTCAAAGTCCGATATAACGTCGTTTGCATCGCGGACCTGTCTCGCTTTGAGGCCGGCACAAGAATCACTCGTGAGCTGTTGCGAGAAGCCGGCATTGTAAAGAGGAGAGGTCCCGTTAAACTGCTCTCAGATGGAGAGGTGGCGGCAAAATATATCATAAGCTTGGACAGAATAAGCGCCGCGGCAAAAACGAAAATCGAGGCCGCTGGCGGCACTGTGGAAGAGCTTTGAGTACTTGCTCCAACGCCTTATGTGGTTGCGTTGACGTGTTATCTAGGGGAATTCAATCGTGATAAGCTCTTTGGGAAACATAGCCAAGATCCCCGAACTGAAGCGGAGAGTAATTTTCACGCTTCTAATGCTGCTGGTCTATCGGGTCGGTGTTCATATCCCGACGCCCGGAATTAATGCCGCGGTGCTCAAGGATTGGTTCGATAGGGCCCAGCAGACTCTTTTCGGTGTCGTGGACATGTTTACCGGCGGCGCGATGGAGAATTTTTCCGTCTTTTCTCTCGGCATCATGCCGTACATCAGCGCTTCCATCATATTGCAGCTACTCACGGTTGTGGTGCCGCATCTGGAGCGGTTATCCAAAGAAGGGGAGGCAGGTCGCAAGAAGATCACGCAGTATACCCGTTATGGGACAGTCGGGCTTTCCCTGATTCAGGGGATGGGAATCAGCTTAGGACTGGCCCACACCGAGAACATGGTCTATATTCCCAAAGCCTCCTTTGTGGTTCTGTCCATGATCACTCTCACGGCAGGCACGGCCTTCATAATGTGGTTGGGCGAACAGATCACGGAGCGTGGAATCGGCAACGGGATTTCCTTGATCATCTTCGCGGGTATAGTTGCAAGGATGCCGTCTGCGCTGGGAAACACCGTTCAGTTAGTGAAGACGGGAGATATGGGTTTCCTTATTCTTCTGCTCCTCATAGTGATCATGATCGGGGTGATTGGGGTGATCGTGTTCGTGGAGCGAGGCCAGCGCCGGATACCGGTCCAATATGCCAAGCGCATCGTGGGACGACGGGTCTACGGCGGTCAGAGCACTCATCTTCCGCTCAAGGTAAACACCGCGGGTGTCATACCCCCGATTTTCGCTTCATCCCTGATGATATTTCCTGCCACCATAGCACAATTCCTCAACGTGCCGTTCTTGACTGCCATGACAAGTTGGCTGCGTCCGGCTACCGGGATATATGAGCTGCTTTATGTCGGACTGATCATCTTTTTCTGTTACTTTTACACAGCGGTTACCTTTAATCCGGTGGATGTAGCTGACAACATGAAAAAATACGGGGGCTATATTCCCGGTATTAGGCCGGGGAAGAAGACCTCTCAGTACATAGACAAGGTTTTGACAAGAATAACATTTGGGGGGGCGATATACGTTTCGCTGGTATGCGTTCTCCCTTCGATCCTGATTGCACGCTTTAACGCGCCCTTTTATTTTGGAGGAACCTCATTGCTGATCGTTGTGGGGGTCGCTCTGGACACATTGAGTCAGATCGAAACCCACATGATACAGAGGCATTACGAGGGCTTCATTCGAACGGGCCGAATCAAGGGGAGGAGGTAAAACTGCCCCGCCCCCGAAGACAGGCAGGAAGGTGATATGAGAATTGTATTACTGGGAGGACCAGGTTCGGGCAAAGGAACCCAGGCCAAGAAACTTGTGGATGAGCTCGGTATACCTCAGATTTCTACTGGTGACATTTTCCGAGCCGCTCTGAAGGAAGGGACTCCGATGGGCCTGAAGGCCAAGGCCTATATGGATAAAGGCGAATTAGTTCCGGATGAGGTAGTAATCGGCGTGGTTCAAGAGCGATTAGCAAAACCGGACCTCGATAAGGGCTTTATGCTGGACGGCTTTCCGAGAACTTTGCCGCAGGCCGAGGCGCTGGACAAGATACTTCAGGCGCAAGGTAAACCCCTTAAACATGCCATCCTGGTCGATGTGCCGGAAGAAGATCTGGTTACAAGGCTTTCCGGAAGGAGAACCTGCAAAAACCCTGAGTGCGGAATGATGTACCACGTGAAGTTCAACCCACCTAAGAAAGAGGGAATCTGCGACGCGTGTGGTAAAGAGCTTTATCAAAGGGATGATGACACCGAGGCCACTGTTCGAGAACGGTTGGCCGTATACAATAAACAAACTGCTCCCTTAATCGACTACTATCAGAAAAAAGATCTGCTCCGTCGTGTCGAGGGAGTCGGTCCCATAGACCGGATCTTCGCGTCAATAGAGAAGGTCTTGGGTTAGGACAGGAGAAGCCCATGAAAGTCAGGGCATCCGTGAAAAAGATCTGCGACAAGTGTAAAATAATCAGGCGAAAAGGAATAGTGCGGGTGATCTGCGAAAACCCGAAACATAAACAGCGCCAGGGCTAAACCCTGACGTATTCCGCTTCTCGCCAGGAGGAAGATTGTGGCCCGAATTGCTGGGATTGATCTCCCCAAGAACAAGCGTATGGAAATAGCCTTGACCTATATCTACGGGATAGGACGGACCACCTCGCGCAAGATAATACTGGAAGTCGGACTCGATCCTGATATGAATTCGGATCAATTGACTGAGGTGGATGTAGCCAAGATCCGTGAGGTGCTTGATCGCCAATACAAAGTGGAAGGTGATCTGCGCCGAGAAGTGGGCATGAACATAAAGCGACTCATGGACCTGGGAGCTTACCGTGGCTTACGGCATCGACGCGGTCTCCCGGTCAATGGTCAGCGTACTCACACCAATGCCAGGACTCGTAAAGGTCCGAGAAAGATGCAAATAGGTCGACGCAAGTAGGATCTTTTCCGTAAGGCTAAAGATTCAAACCGTGCGAGAAGAAAAGATAAGAATGGAAGAAGGCCGCAAGTTGGTTCGGATACGAATCCGAATAGACGATTCCTTGAGATAGGCCTTTTATCGGGAGTAATAAATGCCAAGAAGGCGAGCGGTACGCAAGAAAAAGGAAAAAAAGAATGTTCCGAGAGGAGTGGCTCACATACAGGCCACGTTCAATAACACCATTGTTACTATAACGGACCCCCAGGGCGACGTAGTCGCTTGGTCTTCAGCCGGCACTCAGGGATTCAAAGGTTCCAGGAAGTCTACCCCCTTTGCCGCGCAGCTCGCGGCTGAAGATGCCGCCCGAAAAGCCATGGAACAGGGCATGAGGTCCGTTGAAGTGCTGATAAAAGGCCCTGGCGCCGGCCGAGAGGCCGCGCTCAGGTCTTTGCAGGCAGCCGGATTTCAGATCACTCTTATTCGGGACGTCACTCCCGTTCCACACAACGGGTGTCGGCCGCCCAAGCGGAGACGGGTGTAAGCAGCGACACCGAAATCGTTTTCTGAGAAATCAAAGGAGATCCATTGGCACGTTACCGAGATTCTGTTTGCAGATTTTGCCGCAGGGAAGGGACAAAGTTGTTTCTCAAGGGAGATCGCTGCTTTTCGGACAAGTGCGCTGTGGAGCGGCGTAACTACCCTCCCGGCCAACATGCCCAGAGCCGCCCTAAACCAACTGATTACGGCACACAGCTCAGAGAGAAACAGAAAGTGAGACGTATTTACGGTGTGTTGGAAAAACAATTTCGTAAATACGCTCGTGTTGCCGAGAAAAAGAAGGGTGTCACCGGCGAAAACCTCCTTCTCCTGCTGGAAACGCGACTTGATAACATAGTCTACAGAATAGGATTTGCTTCATCCAGAGTGCAGGCCCGACAACTCGTTAATCATGGACATGTTCTGGTAAATGGCCGCAAAGTGACGGTGGCCTCGTTCCAAGTCAAGCCGGGCGCGGTTGTTGAAATCAAGGGCGAGAGCCGAAGCATCGGAAATATCGAGGAATCGCTCAAGACAACGATTCGTCGCGGTGTCCCAACGTGGCTGGACGTAGAAGCGGATAATTTCAAGGGCACAATGAAGGAAGTGCCCACGCGTGAGGAACTGCCTCCGAACATCAGAGAGCAGTTAATTGTCGAATATTATTCGAGGTAGAGCCGCCGGGCTGGCGCTTCGAAAACGCCGGTGGCGCTTCTGACAGTTATTGTGCAAGATCCGTTCAGGCCTATAGTTGCTTGAAACGGTTTTAGCAGACGTTTTCGGAATCAGGTTTACAAATTTTCAGGAAGAAAGAGGGAAGCCATGAGGGAAACAGGGCAGCCCCTTATAAGTCGAAATTGGACAGAACTCATTCGGCCCCGTCGCATGGAGGTGGATGAGATTACCCACACCCCTTTTTATGGAAAATTCATCTGCGAACCCCTGGAAAGAGGTTTCGGCATTACTCTCGGGAATTCTCTGCGGCGAGTCTTGCTCTCATCTTTGCAAGGTGCCGCTATAACGAGCGTGAAAGTCGATAGTGTGCTTCACGAATTTTCCACAATACCGGGTGTAAAAGAAGACGTTACCGATCTGATATTGAACCTGAAGCAGGTTAGATTGAAGTTGTACTCCGATCAACCTAAGAACATCAGATTGGAGGCAATCGGTGAGGGTGAGGTGCATGCAGGCGACATTTTGACCGATGAAATGGTGCACATCATCAATCCCGAACAGATCTTGGCGACCCTTTCCAAGGAAGCGCGTCTGTCCATGACCATGAAGATCGAATGGGGAAAGGGATACGTGCCTGCTGAACTTAACAAACGAGAAGATGATCCCATAGGAACTCTAGCCCTGGACGCGGTTTTCTCGCCCGTGCGAAAAGTTAGTTACAATATTACTAATGCTCGCGTGGGAAGAAGGACGGATTATGATAGGCTGACTATGGAGATCTGGACCAACGGCACCATTTATCCCGAAGACGCTCTCGCCCAGGCTTCGAAAATCCTCAGAGAACAGTTTTTGGTGTTTCTCAATTTCGAGGAAGAAGAGAAAGTCATCTCGGAAGAAAAGCCTCTGTTACAGCCTCAGATTAACGAAAACCTCTTCAGGGGCGTCAGTGAACTTGAGCTTAGCGTGCGATCCGCCAACTGCCTCAAGAATGCTGACATCAAATATATCGGTGAATTGGTCCAGCGTACCGAGGCAGAGATGCTTAAGACGAAGAACTTCGGCCGAAAATCTTTGAATGAAATTAAGGAAATTCTGGCCGATATGGGCCTGTCCTTGGGGACGGCCACTCCCAACTTTCCAAGCAGAGACGAGCTGGACAGGATGCACCAGGAAAGACAAAGTTATATAGGTGAGTGAATCGGGGAGTCGTTATGCGGCATAGAAAATCAAAATATAAACTTGGAATGAGGACCTCTCACAGACAGGCCACCCTGAGAAACATGGTTACCTCTCTTTTGGAGCATGAGTCCATCGTCACCACAGACACTCGCGCCAAAGCTCTTAGAAGCTTGGCCGACCAGATGATAACACTCGGGAAGAAAGGTGATCTTCATGCGCGGCGCCAGGCCCTGGAATTAATCAGGTCCAAAGAAGTCACTCGCACTTTGTTCGAGGATATTGCCCCCCGCTATGCAAAACGTGACGGCGGATACGTGCGCGTAATCAAAAAAGGATTCCGTGCCGGTGACAGGGCGGCACTCTCTGTAGTGGAACTCGTCGAACGGAAACCCGGCTCCGAGAAAAAGAGCCGAAGTGCCGAAAAAAGCAAGAGCTTGAAGGAAAAGATCGTAGGCGGTCTGAAATCAAAATAAATTAGTTATCAAGGGTCGCGATCACGACCTCCCTTTATGCCTTATTTATGATTGTCCTGAACAACGTTTCTTTCTCCTACCCCGGCACTGAGCATCCAGTATTCCAACAGATTCATCTAAGCATAGAACCACTGTCATGGCTTGTGATCGCCGGTCCGGACGGTTCCGGGAAAACTACCCTCGGGAAGCTTCTGAAGGGCCTCCTGAAACCGGATTCGGGGTCGATAACAATAGAGGGTGGGCCGGCGGGAAGCCTCACAACGTATGTAGGCTATGTCGGAGGAGATCCCGCTGACCTCTTCGTAGGTACTACGGTCGAAGAGGACGTAGTTTTCGGTCTTGAAACTCTTCGCTTGTGTCATGAAGAAATCGAGTATCACTTGCGCCGGTCGCTTCAATGGGTCGGTCTGTCGGGAATGGAAAAGCGATTAACTCACACTCTGTCGGGTGGTGAACGGCAGAAGCTCGCACTAGCCTCGGTCCTGGCTACCGGGGCGCGAGTATTGATCCTCGATGAAGCTTTCACTATGCTGGACCGGCCTACAACCAGGGCCATGCGCCGGCTCATCAATTCTCTCCGTACAAAACCCGGCTTGACCGTCATCGAAATAACTCATGATTTCAGCGACAACGTTCACGTCGATAGAGTGGTTTTTTTGTGCGACCACAGAATCGGGTTCGATGGGTCTTATCAAGATTTTCTTGACACCCCATTGGGGCGAACGTGGACATCACTGACAGGTGGTGTCACGGCATTGAGAAATGCTCTCTCAACACAAGGGTAACCTTGTCACGCGGAGTTGGGTCCCGGCAACATTGGAAGCCGGTCTAATTATTGGCGTAAATCTCGATGGCATAAGAAATAAGTTGATAATCGAGAGCTTTCAAGCTATAAAAACGAATAATTTGGTAGAGTGAATCGACGGGGCTCTCCCATGGTTTCTCAAAGTCATGCTCGCTCCTCTCAATATCTTGGTGATGCCCGCACTTAGCCATGGGTGGTAAAGTCCGGCAAGTCGAAAATTGATTCAAATTATGGTATATTGCACTTGAAGGTCTAAAGGTCGAAGCATGAAACTTTCGGCAAAGCGTGCCGTCACATATGCGCAGTTTGCTGTTGCGGTGATAGTTGCTGTCTCTGTGGGAATGTTGCTAAGTGAAAGGGGCCTCGCGGCGAGACAGGAACTCCAGGGAAAGAGGACGTCTCTCCAGAAAGAAAATGAGCGGCTTGTCACTGAAATTAAGTCTCTTGAGCACAAAGTGACTCTTTTACGTTCCGATCCCAAGACAATCGAAAAAGTAGCCAAGCGAAAACTTGGGATGACTCGTCCGGAGGACACGGTATATATCTTCAATCGGCACAATTTATCCTCCGAGCCTGACAATCCTTCAGAATTAAGTTTAGGTACAGAAGCTAACCTATTTAAATATTGATTTTTGTATTGACAGAGTTGTAATTTATTTATATCATGTGTCCTGGGCACACACGTGCCGTTTTCTGATCGTCAAGGAAAGTGGAATGGCAGTTCAGAAGGTAATAGGATTAGACATCGGTTCAAACGCCATAAAAATGGTCGAGATAGATCGATCCAAAAAATTCACATTGGAATTTGCAGGAATCGCAGCTCTACCCGACGGGACTGTGGTTGACAAGTCTCTTAAGAAGCCCGACGTGATACGAAACGCTATCAGCGCTTTATACAGGAACTCCAAAAGCAACAGCAAAAAAGTAGCAGTGTCACTTGCCGGGAAATCAGTGATAATTAAACAAGTTTCCATGACTTCCATGAACGATGGGCAACTGGAAAAACAGATCCAGTTGGAGGCGGAACCATATATACCTTTTGACATCAAGGATGTGAATCTGGACTGGTATATAATGGGAGAAAGGCCGGAGCGAGAAGGAACCATGGATGTGGTTCTCGTGGCCGCGAAAAAGGACTATATGGCCGAGTATCTCGATCTGATAACGTCTCTCGGATTAACGCCCATTGTTGTGGATGTGGATCCTTTCGCCCTCGAGGTGATGTACGAGTTCTCGTATCCGAACGTTCAGGAAGAAGTCGTGGCTCTGGTAAATGTAGGGGCCTCTACTATCAATATCAATATCCTGAAATCAGGCGCTTCCCAGTACACCAGAGATCTCCCGATCGGGGGAGATTCGATAACCAGGGAAATTATGCGGCTCTTGGATGTGGATTTCAGTTGGGCCGAGAACATAAAACATGGTGCTCGCGTAGAAGGCATAAATTCAAAGAACTTGCGCAAGATTTTTCAGCGATCCATCGACTATTTTGTCTCGGAATTGCAGAAGATCCTTGATTTCTTTTCTACTAATGTGTCTTACGACCCGATTCAAAAAATATTTCTCTCGGGGGGCGCAGCGGGCACATACGGTCTTATTTCCACGATGGAATCGGAACTGAACATTCCTGTCGAAGTTGTGGACCCATTCCGAGGCCTCAGGCCTGCTGAGCAAATTTTTGATTTGGATTACCTCAACTATATAGGCCCCTCAATGGCTGTGGCCGTCGGCTTGGCTCTGAGAGAGGAAAAGGACAAGCAAGTGTAAATGGTTAGAATCAATCTCCTCCCAATAAGAGAAATCCTACGTAAGCGAGAGCTCAAACAATTCGGGCTGTTTGCCATCGCGGCGGTAGTCTGTGTCATCGTCCTGGCGGCAATTGCATATCTTTATTTGTCCTGGACAATTAGTGGCTTACAGAAGGAGCAATCAGGTCTGCAAACGAAACTGAATCAGCTCAAGCAAAAGAACAAAGAGATCGAAGATCTGAAAACGAGAATCACCCGGCTACAGATGCAGGTCGAGACGATTGAGCGTTTGACTAAGACCAGAGACACCCCCGCGCCATTTTTGGCTGCGCTGGCTCTGGCCATACCAGACGAGGTGTGGGTTACAACGATCGCCAAATCCGGCAGGGGTTTCGCTCTGGATGGGACGGGAGTGGACAATACCGCGGTGGTGCATTTTGTAGAGAGGCTCCAGAAGATCAAGCAAGGTTTCACTGCAAGGCAGCCGTTCCTTAACCCTGCGAATCCAGGCGAGAAGAGCTTTTTTTCCGATGTGAACCTTGTGCAGGTCCTGGCAGCCTCGGGTCCGACTACAGGTTTGGGCACGATGAGTTTCAAGATAACCGGTAACATTAGGTGAGGACTTAAGGATGTCTCCGGAAGAACTATTCTTTAAGATCACCAGGCTCCAGCGAAAGTTGATCGTGGCGGGAGTATGCGTGATTCTATTGGGGCTTTTCTATTGGTTGGTTGTCTCTGACATGAGGGCACAGATCGATAAACTCCAAAAGCAAATTGCCGGCATCCGGATGGAAATTACCAATCAGGAAAGAATCCTAGCTGAGGGGCCGAAGCTGACCGCCCGAATAAAGGAACTCGAGCAAAGATTGCAAACCATGGTTGCGTCTCTTCCGGAACAGCAAGAAATCGAAGGCCTTCTAAAACAAGTCACTGATTTATTAAGTGAAAGCAATCTCGTTTCTAAAAAATTTGCGCCAGGAAAGGAGCAAATAAACGAGGAGCTGTATTACGCTACCATACCTATAACGCTCAATGTTCGTGGGGATTATCAAAAGCAAGGAGCTTTTTTGGCTAGCCTGAACGATCTCCCACGAATCGTGAATGTGCCAACCATAAAACTGATAAAATCCGGAGGGTTAACTGGTCGAGAAGGTGATCTGGCCAAGAAACTCGATGTAGTTTCACTCGATGCGGATATCAACGGGGTCACATATCGTCGGTTATCCCAGGATGAGATCAAGGCAATAGCTGCCAAAAAGGCGGCAGCTCGGCCGGGCGCTGGTCGTCCGCAACAGAGAAGACCTGGCTCGAAGGAATAATCAAGGATTTACAATGCAACGCCTGATGACCGTACATAATATGAAACGAATTTGTTGCGTGACCCTGGTCATGGGCACACTTGTCTTTCTCACCGGTTGTGAAGAGGCTAATATAGCGATAGATTTCATTATTGGGCATCATTCTCCCGCTTTATCTAATGCCTCCCAGTTGGAATCTCCTCCCATTGTCCTCGCAGCTACAAGATCTCCTGGCGAAAGCCCGCCCCCTGGACCGGCAGTCACACCCCCGGTTCAACCGGAGAGCCGACCGGCTCCAGTCCAAGTGACTCAAGAAGGCAAACGGCGCGATCCAGGAAGGTTCCCTCCGGGAGTCAGTGCGGAACAGCCCGGGGAAAAACGAGTGAGAGACATGTTCAGCGTCGACCGGGACCCTTTTAGACCCCCCACAGAGATTTTGCCCACTGAATGCCCCCCGTCCATGCCGCTGTGCAGGTTTGACCGGTCTCAGTTGAAGCTTGTCGGAGTCATTCAAGTGGGAGACGGTCAATACAAAGCTATGGTAGAGGACCCTGACGGTCGAGGCTACTTTGTGACGCCGGGTATGCAGATTGGAGGAGCGACTGTAACTCAGGTTTCCAACAGGGGCGTCACGCTCTATGTGCACAAAACGCGGCAGGACGTAGTTATGCCCTTGTACAGAGAGACTCGGGAGGCCTCGGAGCTTTGATGCTCTTCACGAATTGATTATTCAAAACACCCGAGCTGACACGAATGTATTTTAATTTTCATCTCGTCCAATAGCCTGCCTATATGGATTTTTGAAGCGCCGGTCTTTTCGGCTATTTCCCAGGCAGCCTCACATGAGATGCGGTTGTCTGCCTGCTGTTTCATTATCAGGTCTCTAATTGCCTTATCGTCCATGTTATGAGCTTCCTTTCGAGCAATTCCATTCATCATGGTTTTTAAGCCTGGATTTTCCGAGCTGCGAACATTAACATAGCGCAGGACCGACTTTCCGGCAAGATCCTCTTTGAGGCGTACAGCACCTTTTCCGGATGGTCCTTGGAGATTCGGAATGGACGATTTCAAGCCCATAGCCCTGGAAGACAAAGAGAATTTGGACAGGTTCTTGTTGGAGGACCCCCCGGTCACGTCGGAATTGACCTTCACCAACCTCTTCATGTGGCGGCATCGTTACAACCCGGTGTGGAGGACATGGGGAGGTTGCCTGCTTATAATAATGCAGAACCACAACGCGTCTCCGTTTGGGCTACCTCCTGTGGGACTGGGTGACAGAGTTGGGGCGCTGAATTTTCTGGTGCAGTGTTTGCGCAAATTGTCGTCCGAAGCAAGAATCAGCAGGGTTAGTGAAGAATTCGCGGAACAACACGTTGATAAGGACCGCTACGTGGTGCTTGAAGATCGGGACAATAGCGACTACGTGTACTTGACCGACGATCTCGCCAACTTGCCGGGGAACAAATTTCACAAGAAGAAAAACCATGTAAATAGGTTTGTGAAAAAATACCAGTTTGAGTATCGCAGATTGGATGAAGAACTGGTTGAACTCTTTTTGGAAATGCAAGAGAAGTGGTGCGAGTTGAAAAACTGTGTTGAGAACCCGGACATATTGGTGGAAGATCGTGCAGTGTACGAGGCGTTGACACATCATGAATATCTAGGCTTCGCAGGTGGGGCAATTTTGATCAATTCGAAAGTGGAGGCTTTTGCGCTGGGTGAAGCCCTCAACTCTGACACGGCCGTTATTCATGTGGAAAAAGCCAACCCTGAAATTCCCGGCTTATATGCAGTCATTAACCAGCTTTTCTGCAAAGATGCATGGCTGAGCTTCAAGTATGTCAACCGCGAGCAGGACTTGGGAGTCCAGGGCTTGAGAAAAGCTAAAGAATCCTACCATCCTCACCATATGGTGAAGAAGTTTACGTTGATGCCAAAGCACTGAGCACTGCCCCTTGCTTTTGGCAAACGCCATAATTAGTTATAATTTAGAGGAAATTAGCAGGGGCCGTTTCTCATGTCGAGGATAGTATCTGCAAATCTGCGTAAGGATCTTGATACGTCATCTTTTCGCCAAACCAGTGACAGTTCGACCATAGGGAGATCGCCGAGGACAGTTCGATAAACCACACCAGACCTCTGTTGCTTTCTTGCCGATTCAGGAACCAGGGCAATCCCCATTCCTGCCGCCACCAAAGAAATCATCGTAATTTTTGTGGTCGCCTCCTGCGAAATTTTGGGCGTGCATCCGGCAGCACTGCAACAAGCGATAATCTTGTCGTGCAATGTCGGGTGGCTCTGTCGGGGAAAAAGGATAAGCGGCTCGCCGTCCAGTGCCCCCAACGATACGGTCGTTAACGAAGCGAGCGGATGCCCGGACGGCAGAGCTAACACGTAAGGTTCCTCGACAATTTTCTCGACCACCAGACCCGGTGTGTCCTGCTGGAACAGTCTCATGACACCCATATCTATGTGGCCTGCCCCGAGACCCTCTAGCTGGGCAAGAGTTCCCAGTTCGAGCAGTCGAATTTCAATATCCGGATTCCGGGACCGGAATTTACGAATTGCATCGGGGAGAAAAGTATCCATCGCAGGCAGGACAAAGCCCATCGAGATGCGGCCCATTGTTCCGAGAGCGATACGGCTCACTTTTTCGGTAGCTAATTCAACGCGATGGAGTATTTCCCTCGCCTCTTTGAGGAAAACCTCCCCTGCCTCGGTTAGTGAAGTCCTCTTATTCTTGCGGCTAAAAAGCTCTGTGCCGAGCTCTTGCTCCAGGGCCTTGATCTGCTGGCTTAAAGGGGGTTGGCAGATATGGAGCCGCCGGGCCGCACGTCCGAAGTGCAATTCTTCGGCAACGGCGACGAAGTACCGCAGATGTCTTATTTCCATCATTCATACATATTTCATATCACACTGTTTGGCAATATATATTGGACATATGTGTGGGGCGTGCTACTTTCTATCAGGGCAGCATGCCACACCATAACAATTGGCCTGAGCGGCTTATGAAGAAACCACCGTGAAAAAGAATCAGGTCAACATCCTGCTCCACAGGGTCTTTCCAAATTTGGAGGCTCTTATGAGAGCGTGCTATGGCTTTCCGAAATCGGGACCACGTAGTATCCGCTTATTAAGGAGGTTGATATGAGAATCATGCACGTTACTCTTTGTTTCGTTATTGTGCTTCTATGTGTAACAATAACAGAGGCGGAGAATCCTGCTGTAACCAAAGGGGACGAAATGACGTCAAAAGGAAACACTGATCGTTACGAACGAGGATTAAAGGCTCTTAAGGCCCTGGACGCGGATGCGGCCCAGGGAGTGCTGGATGGTCAGAAAGACATTTCTCCTGAAATGGGGCGCTACATTGTTGAATTCGCTTTTGGCGACGTGTACAGTCGGCCCGGTTTGGACCCCAAATCGAGGCAGATTGCCACCATGGCAGCGCTGACTGCTATGGGGAACGCAAAACCTCAACTCAAATTTCATATCGGCGCGTCTCTAAACATCGGTGTGACCCCGGAGGAAATCATTGATGTCATGTATATTACCACTGTCTTTGCAGGCTTTCCGAGCGGACTCAATGGCATTAGCGCCGCTAGAGAGGTGTTCCAGGCAAAGGGAGTTTCCATGAAGCAGGACAGAAGACCTGCTCCCGGAGACGGCACGCGGCATGAGAGAGGCTTGGAGACTTTGAATCGAACCAGCAAAGACGCGGGTGAGCGTGTGATAAAGAGTCTATCAGATATAGCGCCGGATATGGCCCAATTTATAATCGATTTTTCTTATGGAGACATCTTTTCCAGAGAAATACTCAGTCCTAAGCACAAGGAAATAGCCATGATCGCCGTGTGTGTCGCGAAAGGCACGATGGAGCCTCAGATGAAAGTGCACCTCCATGCGGCGCTCAATGTGGGCTGCACCAAGCAAGAGATTGTTGAACTGATGTATCATATGAGCATTTATGCCGGATTTCCAGCGGCTCTAAATGGTCTGAGCGCAACTCGACAGGTCTTTCAGGAGTATGACAGTACCCACGTGAGCAAATGATCTCACTTCATTCCTGCAGTTCCGCGGCTCGCCTGGGAACATGGTGCCCTCAATTGGGGCCGTCTGTCGGCGGGTGGATGTCGTCCATCCATTCATGGTCAGACATTCAATTTGATCTCCGAGCCTGACTTTGCGCTTTCGTAACAGGCTAGAGCCATTCGGGTCGCCACCAGGCCCGCGCGGGCATCAGCGCCTGTGATCGGAAATTTCTCTCCTCGAATCGCGGCGGCGAACTCCTGGAGTTCCATCGCGTGGCCTTTGTCCCCTCGCTCTCTCCACCCTACCGACTCCGTGGCCCCGTATGAAACTAGGGTCTTGAAATCATCGCTTCGCGCGGCTCGTCCATTTCCGAATGCCTCGAAGTATTCCTTGCCCATCCGAGCGTTGCCAAGAGCTGTGTAAATTACCTGTCCTACGGACCCGTCCGGATATCTAACTAGAACCAGCACATTCGGGTCGATGACTGCCTCTTCCCCCGCGAAAGCCGCATATATGGACTCCGGCTCGTCGCCCAGGAACCAGTTGCAGAGGTCGAAGAAATGAACCCCCTCGCCTAAAATTCGGCCTCCTTCCTCTGTGGTGTTGCTCCAATCTCCCGGGAGAAGGCCTGTATTGACGCGAGCGGAGAATACTCGCAAGCCATCAGTCCCGATCACTTTCCGAAGCTCGTTCAGGAATGGCGAAAAGCGCCGATTAAAACCGACTCGGACAACCAGCCCTTTTTCGGCTGATTTTGCAACGATCTCTTCCGCGTCCTCGAGGGTTAGAGTCATGGGTTTTTCCACGAAAACATGTTTTCCTGCCTCCAATGCTTCTTTGACAAATCTTGCATGGGTGGTGTGGCGCGTGCCGATCAATACTGCGTCGATATCTTCGGAGGCAAGAAGCTCGCGGTAATCGCTCGTGGCAACAGTCGCGCCGTGCCTGATCGCCGCCACGCCCGCACTGGCGCCGGATCGACTGGCAATCCCTTGAATGGCAAAAGTGTCTTCCATTTTCCTCAGATTGGGGACATGAACTTCTTTGACATGCCCGCCAATACCGATAAGCCCCAACCGAATTCTCCGGTTTGTTACTATTTTGCTTGTCTCAGCGTATCTTACCGTGCGCTCGCGCTTTATGAAGAGTTCGGAAGGCGCTTCCGGCAACGGACCGTAATCGAAAAGTATTGCATAGGTACTAGGATCGCCTGTCTTTATGTGCGCATAAGCGAGGGGAGCATCTTCGCTGCTGTACCTTGCGCTGATAAGTGATTTGAGGTCGAGGCGCCCGGTCGATAACATGTGCAAAAAGAACTCCAGGTTCCGGCCTTCGGTCCATCTGACGTACGCCAAAGGGTAGTCACGAGAAGCCATTTCGTAATCCGGATCATATCGCCCTGGTCCATACGAGCACGACATGCGGAGATCAATCTCTTTCTCGTACATTTTCTCCCGTTGCAGGGTAAGACCGACATCGCCCACCAATGACACGCGTCCTCGTTTGCGACAGAGATCAAAGGCGAGATTGATCGGCTCATCGCTGTTTGTGGCTGCGCACACCACCACTCCATCCAAGCCGACGCCATTAGTCAGGTCCATAATTTTAGGTATGGAATCCGTTAAACCGCTGGACCAGGCCGTAATACCAATCACCTCGGAGGCCTTGGCTGCACGAGTTTCACTGACGTCCATGCCGAACGTCTCATATCCCAACGCATGCAACATTCTGATGCATATTTGTCCGATAAGCCCAAGACCCAGCACGCCGATCCTTTCGCCCGGAGTCGGTTCCAGTCGTCGGATTCCTTGCAGGGCAATACATCCAAGTGCGGCAAAGGAAGCTTCCTCCAGAGAAACTCCTTCCGGAACCGGAGCAAAAAGGTTTTTCGGGACCACAACGTATTCAGCGTGGTTAGCCAGACCGACGCCCATGCAAGCCACCCGCTGACCCGGTCTGAAAGGCATTCGCTCATCATCCGCTTCCACTATCCAGCCCGAACAGCTATAGCCCATGGCGCTGTAGTCACTAATCTTGTTCCGGACCTGATCCCACGCGTGCCTGTAGCCTTTGCCCTCCACGAGTTTCCAAACCTTACCCACGACGTCTTTTGAAGACCGAGCTTTTTCGTATATGCCGAGCAGGCCGCCGCGTTTACTCACAGAAGCCCCTTCAGTGCCACTGCTGATAACCGAAAAGGCATTTCGGACCAGCACGGAATCGCGAATTCGCGCCGGAACCGGCACATCAAAGACGGCTACCTCACCTTTGCCGGAAAGAAATACCTGCTTCATGACCGATCCCCCTTCAACTCCGGCTCATTTCATGGAAACTCGCAATAACGTTTCGCACAATTTGAGCATACTGCTCTCCAATGTTGTCCCAGGAAAAATTGCTTTCAGCCATCTTTCTCGACCTGATGCCCATCTCCATCAAGGTTTGCGCGGGGAGTTTCGCGACTTGTTCCATCGTACGGGCCATTTCCGAAGGTGAAGGCTGGGACACGAACCCGCAGTCGTATTTCCTTACAAAATCTGCTGTTTCGTCCACATCGTTTACCATAATGGGCCTGCCCATAGCCGCATACTCGGCGAACTTCGTAGGAAAAGCGTTCTTTATAGCCTGATGTTCGATCCTGGGTATTACAAGGACGGCCGCGGATTTCAGAAGCTCCATCATTGTGAGCCGGTCGGTCCTGCCGACCAGCACGACCTTGGGGCCGAATTTCTGTTGAAAGCGCTTTCTAACAGGCTCATCCTTCTGCCTGAACCCCACGACCAGCATCCTCAGAGAAGGATCGTTTAACTTGTCAAAGGCAACTAACAAATTCTCAATTCCCTGCCAGACCTGAAATTCACCCACATAAGCGAACATAAACTTCGGTTCGGCAGGCTGAGGCAGCGCTCGAAATAATTCGAGGTCCACACCGTTGCGAACCAGACTGATCGCTTCCGCGTTGTAACCTGCGCGAATAAGGTCCTTCGTCTGATAATCGGATACGGTGAGCCAATGATCGGCACAGGCCATAGCCATTTGCTGCAAAATCTGCACCCTGAGCGAAGGACTTTTCTTGCGGCCGGATGAATGAATTTCATTGGCCAGAGCTGATTGGGCAATCACATCTCCGTGCAAGTCCAATATGATCGGAGCTCGGAGAAAAGGCCGGCAAAAAAATAAGGCCTGCCCAGCCTCCTCTGCCCCGCAATATATGAAATCATATTTTCGGAGGGTCCTCAGCCACAACGGCATAAAAACTGAGGCAGTGGTCTCGGTGTCTAGAGGACGATGATTCGGAATGTAAAAAAATTCACATTTTATGGAGTTGTTCCCGAGACATTCCGCTAGCTTCCTAACCCTATGTGTGTAGGCAGAGGTGTCGGACTCATAGGCAGCAGAGATAACCAAACCCAAAGGCGCCATGCAATTATTCCTACATCGTGACTACTGAGCTTAGAAATGTCCTTGCCCAGCCCCGATTAGTGGAACCTGTCCCCGATCAATACTGTTTTATCCAAAACCTGAGGGCTACCGAAAGGCCATGAATGACAACTCTATCAGGTGACGGCTCGGCTTGACAATACTGGTTCTGAAAACAGCCAAGACTCGACTCGGTCCTCTTCCTCTAGTTACTCTCAAAATTAATGTCCGTCATTTGGTCGAGGCAGTCCGCGAATTTATAATACTAAAGACATATTGGGGCAATACTGAAAGCATTCTGAAAACACCAAAGACAATCTTGCTCATAAGATGGTATAGGCGCTGAAATTGTCTATTATTCCGATCATGAATGGTATAATGCTCGTCAATCGTTGCCTGCCGCGGTATTGACGGTTGGTTAAGGAAGTACAGCATGTGCGGAATCGTGGGTGCTCTCAGTTTCGATCAAAGCGATTTCCGGGTGAGCCGGGAGTATGTTACTCGCATGCGTGACACCATGGCTCATCGCGGTCCGGATGGGGCCAGTACCTGGATATCGAACGACGGTCGCGTCGGTTTGGGTCATCGACGCTTGGCAATAATCGATCTTTGCGAAAAGGCCAATCAACCGATGTCCAACGAGGACGAGACCCTGTGGCTGGTCTTCAACGGAGAAATCTACAATCATGCGGAAATCCGTTCCGAGCTGGAGAGAATAGGCGGCCACCAATGGAAAACAGATCATTCGGACACGGAGGTCATTGTCCATTCTTTCGAGGAATGGGGGATCGATTGCTTAGAAAGATTTCGAGGCATGTTTGCCATTGCTGTCTGGGATACTAAAAACCGTGAATTGTGGCTCATCAGAGACCGCGTTGGAGAGAAGCCTCTATATTACTCTATTCATGATGGCCGCGTAGCATTTGCTTCCGAGATTAAAGCGCTTCTGGACGATCCCGATCAGAAGCGAGCTGTCAACGAGGAGGCGCTGTATCATTACCTGTCTTTCCTCATCACGCCGGCGCCTCAGACACTCTTCGACGGAATTATGAAGCTGCGATCCGGCTCGTGGCTTAGGATTTCCAGTGACGGGACTATGCAGGAAAGACGTTATTGGGATGTTTGGGATCGTGTTAATCCCCTCACAAATGTCTCGGAAGACGAAATCGCCCACATGCTTTTGGAAGAACTTCGCACGTCGGTCAACCTTCGGAAGGTGAGCGACGTACCGGTGGGGGTATTTCTTTCAGGCGGGATGGATTCGACTACAAACGCCTATCTGTTTTCCGAGGACAGCTCGGAACGCGTCAAGACCTTCACAATCGGCTATGAGGGCGAATACAAGAGTTATCCCAACGAGGTGCTTCAAGCCAGAGCGGTGGCTGAGCAGATAGGTTCAGATCATCACGAGCAGCTTCTGTCGTTGGATGATCTGCTCGATTTCTTGCCCGACATGGTGATGCTCCAGGATGAACCTATTGCGGATCCAGTTTGTGTGCCGATCTACTATGTGTCCAAATTAGCCAAAGAAAACGGGGTCACCGTGGCCCAAGTTGGAGAGGGTTCCGACGAACTTTTTTGTGGATACGACCGATGGAAGTTGATGCTGAAACTGGAGCGGCTCAACAAACTACCAGCGGCGCCTCTGATCAATCGAGTTGGCCGATTAGCCTTGAAGCTTTTCGGTCAGGATTCACGGCTGCCATATGAATGGCTTAACCGAGGAGCCCAACGCAGTCCGCTCTATTGGGGAGGATTCGACGTTTTCTTCCAACACCACAAGCGCCAGATGCTATCTGACCGACTTTTCAAAAAATTTGGTCATTCGAGTTCGTGGGACGCGGTCGCTCCGATTTATCAGCGATTCCAAAGTAAAGCCTGGGAAAAATCACATCTGAACTGGATGACCTATGTGGATCTGAATTTGCGTCTGCCCGAGCTTCTTCTCATGAGAGTGGATAAGATGAGCATGGCTGTGGCCCTTGAAGCCCGGGTACCTTTTCTTGACCACAAATTCGTTGAACTCGTTATGAGCATCCCGACCGCAATCAAGGCAAAGCATCAGCAACAGAAGTACATACTCAAGAACGCTGTTCGAGGCTTAATCCCCGATGAGACCATCGATCGGAAAAAACAAGGCTTTTGGTTGCCGATTTATGAATGGTATTTGGATAGGCTTGGCTCCAGGACAAGGGACGCAGTTGAAGATTTTTGCAGCCAGACGGATTTTTTTGCACCGTCAGGGTGTTCAAATTTCCTGCGCGGGTTCATAGACAATCGTGGACCTGTTCGAGCGTGGAGTCTGTTGAATCTTGCTCTCTGGTGGAAGCACTATATAAAGTGATTCCGCAACAACAGTGACTGACGTGCCGTTCCTGGTTCGTTTCATTGTTTGCCCAGGATGCCATAATAGCGAGAAGATTGTTGGAAGGTTACGCAGGATAGGTCTTATGAAAAGAATCCTCTTGGTTGGTCCCGTGCCTCCTCCGACCGGAGGTATAGCATCTGTCATGGAAGATATAGCTCATTCGGAGCTTGCTTCTGAATTCTCTTTCGACTTCTTTTCGCGTTCAGATTTACAGCTCGGTGTTACCCAATCGATTTCAAGGAATATTGCGCGGTTTAAACGATTCCTGAATTTTTTCCTGATATTGTGGCGGCAGGACTATTATCTGATTCACATCCATTCGCCGGATGCGGCCTTTCTTGGCACCATAGGATTCATGCTGCTGGCGCGGCTCGCACGCACGAATGTGCTCGTGCACATGCATGGGACCGACTGGGACGAATTTTACACCAGAGCCTCCACGCTCACGCGATTATACACTCGAACCGGCCTGTGCATGGCTCCACGAATAGCAGTACTCTATTCCCTGTGGGCTGAAAACATAAAGAAACTTTGTCCAGCCGCTGACATCTTGGTAATGCGCAATCTTATCCACGATCAGGATCCGCCGGATACTTCGGACGTGCAGGCATTGAGAGAACGACTCGGCCTAACAAAAGAACATTTTGTGGTTCTCACCATCGGTTACGCAGGTTGGAGGAAAGGTCACTTCACTATTCTTGACGCGGTCCCCGAGGTAGTGTCTCAGGATCAATCCGTGAGGTTTGTGCTTGTAGGCTCAGAAGAAAATCCCGGCGAAATGGATCAGTTAATGGAGCAGGTGAAAAGGCAAAAGCTGGAACCTTGGGTCACCTTTACGGGCGAAGTGGAACGGGACCAAACAAACCTCTTTTATGGCCTCGCAGACCTGTACCTTTTGCCGTCCTACATAGAAGGCATGCCTATTACTATAATTGAAGCTTTGCGGAGCGGACTGCCGGTAATTTCAACACGGGTGGGCGGAATCCCGGATATGATAGACGACCATGTCTCCGGTTTGTTGGTGAATCCCGGGGCCCCGAACGAAATAGCCGAGGCCGTACTTAACCTCAAGAGGGACGCGGACCTGCGAAAAAGACTCAGCATAGGCGCCAGGAAGACTTTTGACGATAAATTCGAGTTCTCCAGGGGAATAGAAGAAATAAGAACCGTGTATAAGTCCTTTGAGAGATAGGCAAGCATAACAATGCGTTATGACATCCGTCCTTGTACGCGCCATGATGTTGATGTTCTGGCGGACACAATACGAAGATCTTTCCGGGACGTTGCCGAACGTTTTGGTTTGACCAAGGAGAACTGCCCTCGGCATCCATCAAATTGTTCAGAGGAATGGATCCAACAAGAACTGGATCGTGGTGTCATCTATTTCGTTATTCAAAATGATGAACTCGTTTCAGGATGTGTAGCACTGGAACGGGCAAACTCTGATGTATGTTACTTGGAGCGCCTTGGAGTGTTGCCGGACCAGCGGCGACGTGGGTTTGGCAAGGCTTTGGTTTCTCATGTATTGTCAGAAGCCAAGTTTTTGGGAGCACATCAAGTAAGTATTGGTATTATTGCGGAAGATACGGACCTGAAGGCTTGGTACAAGAAACTCGGGTTTGTTGAGACAGAGGACAAAGAGTTTCCTCACCTGCCTTTTCGAGTGACCTTTATGGCCCGTGAAGTAAATCGAGACTGCCGACAACAGAACGGGTCTAGTAACTCTACACAGCGATAACAGAAAATGCCACATTCCACTTTGCCATCGAAAATTGACATTCCCCGTGACAGGTCCGAAGAAATTATCGTGAAGTACAGGCTCGGAGAAGAGATCTGATGGACAGATACGAGATCATCATATTCTGGAGTGCCGAAGACGACGCCTTCGTGGCTGATGTCCCGGAGCTTCCCGGTTGCATGGCACACGGCGCCACTCAAGAAGAAGCCCTTGCCAATGCCAAGCAGGCAGCACAGCTTTGGATCGAGACCGCCAAGGAATTCGGTGATCCGATTCCTGAGCCCAGGGGCCGACGCCTTGTCTTCGCATAGGACGAGAGAAAACGCGGCATTCCAATTTGCTGTTGGGAATTCATATTACCTCTGGCTGAGCACGAAAGAATTTCAACCCCTGTCACTTTTATTACGCCCGCGCCGAATTGCGCGAAGCTTGGTCATAACAGCGTCCCCGTAAGGCGTCAATGTCCAATACGTACCACGATCTTTGACGCTTCTCGGTCGAACGTTCTGTGTTATCAGACCTAGCGCTCTAAACTGAATCTTAATAGTCTGGAAGTCCTCTTGATTCAGTTCAAACTCGTCCAGTTCCATACCCTTCAAGGCATCCGATTTGCGCAGCTCTCTGAAATTTTGCTCCGTGACAAATGCATTGACAGCTTGTTGAAGACGTGCCTCGGAAAGTTCATGGATGAGCAAAGGCGAGACGGACGCAAAGATAGCATTCCACGCTGTGGCAAACTCGGCTTTATACCGGGTGTAGTTGTATTTCTTGTCCGCTGCCTCAAACGAGTAACTAAGTGTCACCGCTTCTTCCCCTTGGGCCAGATCCTCCGATCCCGGGGGCCCCGCATTCATGACGTACGATAACTCAGCCTCGAGCTGTTCCACTTTTTTTCGTAGTTGTAAGATCTCAGTCATTGCCTCCGTTTGCGCTATCGCATCTCCACGGATCCAGCCTATGGCTGGATGGGATTTTATCAGTTGCACAAGGCTACGGCTCACAACAGAGCCTAGTTCCGTCGGGGTAGACCACATCTTGCATAGCTTCGATTGCAGAAGTTCACGGAAAGCTGTAAGTCTCTTTTGGCCTTCCGGAGTCTTCTCTGTTCTCTTTACCGGTAGAGAATCAGGGTCCTTGTGAAGGAAGGCGATCGTTGGCTTTCCTTGGTCCAGGTCATAACGGTACTCCATTTCCGTATATCCTGTGCCTTCCTTACCCAACGACCCATACCGGCCCGCAAGGATGACGATGTAATAATCACAGTCATCAATCACTTTCTTTATTGTCGTCCACTGGTCTTCGTTGGCAGCCGGAAACAATTCCATGCCCGCAGGAATGCAGTCCAGTTCAAGCAAAGCCTGCATTACTTCTTGGCGCTCCACTTGAAGATCTTCAAATGTTGAACTTACAAACACTTGATACCGCTTACCCATTGATAACTCCCTCGATTGTGGACGATCATCATAAATCGAGGCCTAGTCCTCAACTGTTTCGTTCAGAGCTTCGATCAGTACCCGCTGAGTCTCGCTTACCATCCGATCGATGGTGTGGCGGGCGAGCACCTTTTCGCGTCCTTTCTTGCCCATGGAATGCCTCATAGACTCGTCTTCCAGCAGGGTTATCATCGCGTCCGCCAAGGCGTCCGGGTTTCGCGGCTCCACCGTGAGGCCTGTAACTCCGTCTTCTACAAGCTCAGGAAGACCCCCCACACGAGTGACTATTACGGGCAGCTCAGTTGACATTGCTTCCAGAACGGCATTCGGAGCGGCCTCTCGTCTGGACGGCATCACAAAGACCCAGGCGCGGCTCAGAGCCGGTCTGATATCCGGCACGCCCTCGACCAGTAGCACCCTTGTTTGCAGAGAGCTATCCCTGATAATTGTCTCCATTTTCTGCTTAAGACGGCCGTTACCGAATATTTCCAGTCTCGCATCAGGAATCTTTCGTAAGACCAGTTCAAAGGCTTTGAGCAGATTCAAGGGGTCCTTGACCCTGGCGAGTCTTCCGGCAAAAAGGATCGTCGGATCCGGCGCCTTTGGTGAACTGTTCGGTTTGAAGAACTCGGGGTCCACCGCATTGGGGACTACCGATACTCGTTTCGGGTCGGTTCGGTGCCGCCGCTTTGTCTCCTCTTTTAATGCATGGGCATTGCATATGATTCGGGTACTCAAACGCCACATCAAACGTTCGTACTGATTTGGATTCAAGTCTCTGTAACTGGAGATAATGACCGGTATTCCGGCCAAACGCCCAAACAGCCGACCCCATATGTTGGGGACCACCGTCATCGTGTAAAGGACCTGGGGCCGCGCTTTCATCAGCCTATACGCGAGATGGGCCAATGCGTGAGGCCACACAATCCTGGGAGATTTGGACATCCAGGAGAGCTTTACTCCGGACTCCAAAGCAGCAGGCACCATGTCCGTGCCTCCCCGGAGCATCCACAGCTCAGGAGCAAACAAATCTCGATTAAGATTGTGCAGCAAATTTACCGCATACCGCTGAGTGCCGCCGTATTCCAGGTCCTGTAACAAAAAAACCGTATGTACCGGCGTCTTGATTCTGTCCGAAAGCTTTGGTTCGACGTCTATCACAATGACGCTCCCGAATTTGCGTGTGCAGAAGCCGTGGCAAAACCAAACTTCTTGAACAGCTCAAGTACTTGCCCGTGGCACATGTCCGGGTCAAAGTCTTTCAGGATCAGGTCACGACCTTTTTCTGCCATTTCCAGGCTCGCTTTTCTGTCGCTGGTGATCCTCGAAATTGCCGTTGCCAATGCCTTCGGGTCTCTTTGAGGGATTAAGAGTCCCGTTTCTCCATCCAGAACAACCTCTCCCAAGCCGGCCACATCGGTCGCGACTACCGGCAAACGATGGAGCATGGCTTCCACAAGTACATTCGGGATGCCGTCCCGTTCTCCGGTGGAATGTATCACGCTCGGCATGACAAAGACGTCCGCGGTACAAAATAAGTCCGAGACTCGATCATAAGTGATAAATCCTGGAAATGACACTCGATGAGTCAGCCGTAACCTTTTGGTCTGCGCTTTCAAGCGCACTCCCCGAAGGCCGGATCCGGCAATAGTAAGACGGAAATCCAGGCCTTCATCTTCCAGAATTTTTGCCGCGTCTATCAGCACTTCAAATCCTTTGAATCGGGCAAATCTGCCCAGGGCCAAGATTTGGAAGGGCGGCTTCATAGGTACCGGTGCTTCGCGGAATTCGGCGATGGGATATCCGTCGTAGGTCATAAATATCTTTTCGCCGTCGTCTTCGGCGAACCTCTTCAAATGATCGACGTTGTTCTTGGGATTGACTCTCACAAAAGTCGCATCCCGGATCTTTTCTTTCAAGGCGCCGTCCGGCGGGTGAATATCTACTGCGCGTCCCATGAAGCTGAACGGAATTCCGGTGAGTTTTGAGGCTACCCACGCGGCGGTTGCCGGGCCGTTGGCCCATGGCGCGTGAATATGGTCTATGCCGTCCGCCTCGAAAAGACGCGCCAGCGTGAACCCGCAAAAGAACGCCCAGACATTTTCGCCTGCCACTTCCAAGGATCGCCACTTTCTGAGTGGAATAGTCCTCAAGAGCCAAGACGTTGTCTCAGGATCTCGTTTGCGCCAATAGAGTAGATCCGCAGGGGCCCTCTTCAAATAAGGGATGCCGAGTCTCTCCATTTGGTGAGAGACGGCTACCATTTCCGGCGAGAGCTGCTTGGTCAACTCGCCGTAAAGCGTATAAACTTTCAGGGGAAGCCCCATTTTCCACAAGTTGATCACTTCCCTGAATATGAAGGTTTCAGATGCCTTGGGAAACCACAAAAGGATATATGCTACTTTAGGAAGGGTCATGGTCTTTATCTACCTCAAAAGGAACATGATGGGCATGTTAATCCGCATGGCCCGCTCCCAGCACAGGATCCGCTGATTCAGCCGAGAGCACCACTCCTCCTTTGCCCGGCCAATATTTTGTGCCATGCCAGTCAATATAGTTTCGAAATACTGACCTCAGAAAGACGAACCCTGTCACAAATATAAAAGGGAGGAAAGAGGCCAACCAGCTTCGAACGGGAATATGGAATGGATTCACTTGCCGCAAGAGCATCACCACCGAAAACACCAGGACAAGAAATACGCAGGACAACCATCCCAGGAATGGGCCCACCAGTCCGAACAGGAACATGACTACAATGATTGTCGTGACCAGAATCGCGAGAGCTAGGTCCAGATAAAAGACAACGGTCATCGCCCAAATGATGGGATTGGTCCATTTGGGAAAGAGAATCTGACGGTCCATGTAGTGAACAAAGCCTCTGAGGGTCTGGCTAGGCAATGGAGATCTCAAAACGCATCGCGGGTCCATCAAAATCTTTATGCCGGCCCTATCCAGAATGTTGCCTAGTGTCAAGTCATCTATCACATTGCGGGACCATTCTTCGATGACCCCGAGCCGGTTAAAAGTGTCCCTGGCAATCGCGGTGGCGCCACCCCACGGCTTTGGTTTATTTACTATCAAAAGGAGAAGGAACGCCGCGTATATGGCCTGTGACACACCCCAAATAGTCTCCGGACGAGGATCAAAGGCCCTAAATGTGGTGACCGCCTCGACAGCTCCGGTTCGAATGGGCGCTGTAATACGATTCAGCCAGTCGGCATTCGCCATGTTACTGCTATCGCAAAACATGATTATCTCTGTGTTTCTATTCAAACATCTGATACCTGCAACTAGATTATGGTTCTTCTGACCGCACGATTCTGCTGTCCCGGTTATCACCTTGCGGGAATGTGGAAAGCGAGTGCAAAGGCCGTCTACGAGCAGGCTTGCCGGGTCGTCCTGGCTCTCGATGAGGAACATCACTTGGTAATTTGGGTAATCCTGTTGCAACAACGATTCCAGAATCTTCTCCTGATCCGGCAGGATTCCTTTAATGGGGATCAGGATTTCAATCTCTGGGAACTTATCTGATACGGCCTGGTTGCCTTTTCGTCGGTGGGCGATGATAATTCTCAGCATGCCGAGGCCGACGCATAGCGGCGCCGGAAGGAAAGCAAACAGTATCCATATCAATACAGCCCACTCGAAAAAGCTCATACTCGTTTCCCATGTATGAATTGAACCTGACTATACCGCATTTTGCGCAGCTTGGAAAAAGAACCCCGTTGTTTTCGACAAGAAGACATATTAGGATTGGTTTTTTACGGAATTTTCACATCATTCGGTCACGAGAGGCTTATATAAGCGGCGAGCCGCAGACGTCAATCCGGCAAGAAACTTGAGATTGGATTGGCGAATCCTACATAACTTTGCGCTGCAAGGCATTGATTCTCAATGGCAAGAGTTCTCTATGCATTAATGGGTGATGCGCGCGGTCACATGAACCATGCATTGATGGTCGCCCAGGGAATGAGCCGGCACGAATTCCTCTTCGTCGGCGGAGGCACGGCCCTTGATCTGAAGTCGCTAGGGTATAGCGTCGAAGAGGTTCCATACGCCGGGACCTATTACAGAAACAATAGGGTGGACATACCAACCACTGTGCGAAACGCCGTTAAAGTATTCGCAGCCGGCAACAAAGTTACAAGAAGGGTCGCTGAAATCATATCCGATTTCCATCCCAACCTTATCCTAAGTGATTACGAATACTTTGTGCCTCTGGCCGCGCGAAGTCTCGGTCGGAATTGCATCAGCTTCGACCACCAGCACGTCGCGACCCATTGTCTGTATGAACCGCCGCCTGTTCAGCGGCTTGGTCGGTTAATGCTGGAGTTCAGCGCTCGGCGTTTCTATAGCAACTGCTCTCATTTCCTCGTAATTTCATTCTTTCGGCCGAAGCCTATGGACCCGTCCAGCACCGAACTGTTGCCTCCTCTGATAAGGCAATCCGTGACTGAGCACTCACCTACTGAAGGAGATCACGTAGTCGTTTATCAGACGTCACCCACTTTTCATAAGCTCTTTCCCCTACTGGAAAGCATGAAGAGTCGCTTTATCATCTACGGATTCGGCGCACTGCCGCCCAGAAAAAACATCGAGTTCAAGGCCCTATCAGATCACGGCTTTCTCGCAGACCTTGCATCCAGCCGCTACTGCATAGTGAATGGCGGCCACAATGTTATATGCGAAGCTTTATTCCTGGGAAAACCGGTTTTTTGCTTTCCCATCGGTGGTGCTTACGAACAATTGCTGAACGCGCATTTCATCGAACAACTGGGCTTCGGCGCATATTCTGTCACAGCTACGCCGAAGAGCGGCCTCCTGGATTCTTTTGAATCCAGACTAAGCGCTTTCAACGACCGGATACGCCGGGAGAACTTCTATGGAAACAAAATAGTCTGTAACCGGTTGGAAGAATTAATCGAATGATAATTCGACCCGGACGCGCAACTCAATAACCCATGAGGCCGCAGCATCTGGTGCAAACCGGCATCAGGCCCTTTTCCGAAATGCTCTTTCGAAACTTTCTATATGGAGCCGAGTTCCACAATTGCGTAACGGTTTTTTCTTTGACATTGCCCGCCACGAAATCATGGTAATCCCTGCACGGAGACATATCTCCATTGGAATTGATCTCCACCGCGCTGTACACTGACACACAGCGATTGTATCCGAAGCTGCAATCGTGGTCGGTGTAGTATTTTTCCAGGTCTTTCGCGCTCGTGAGCGGAGGCAGAACCATGACCGAAGGGCCCGACAACCGAGCAGACCTTCTGCTCAGTGTTGTCAATTGGGCGGAGAGAACCCCAATATCAGGGGGTCTCCAACTGCCGATCCAACCGTAATGTTTCTCCGGTTTGAACCCGAAGCGCTCTTCAAAATCTCTGGTCTGCTTGTCCGCGGATTCCTCGTCGATCCACCAGGCAAGATAGAATACGCAAATGTCCACCTTGTCCTTGAAAAACTCGTAGATATCCACCAGCCGATTGTAGTTCAAATTATTTATTGTGGTCAGTGACGCGATCAGCGGTAAACGCTGATGCATGGCTTTCCGCGTTTCGCGAATTCTGTCTATCGCGGACAATATTGTGGCGAAATTGTTGAATCTCGGATTGGCGCCCGGACGACAGGCATTATGAGTTTCCGGGTCCGGGCCGTCTATCGAGATCTGTATGAGGAACATCGGCGCGGCCACCAGTCGCTGCGCATGCTGAGCCAGTCCGGTGCCGTTTGTCGCTATACTGGGAGGCATACCCAGCCTTGCGGCTTCTTCTATGACTTCCACGGAGCCTTTGTACAGCATCGGCTCCCCGCCCCAGAGATAGACCGAAGGGGTATGACCTTTGGCTTTCAGGTCTCGGAGCAGCTCTATGTATCGTTCAGGACTTACTTCTTGATCTCTCAGCGCGTTGATTGCGCTTTTTCGCAAGAAGCCGCTGTCACCCCATTGCCCGCAGGTATGGCACCGAAGGTTACACAAGTCGGTTATTCGTATGCTGAACTGCCGGATCTTGCCTGCCCTTCCGTCACCCTCACGAGGTGACAAGTTCCGACGTATCTTGTCCACCTGAATCATGCCCAAGTTCCTGGCATACCCCGGAGCTTCAATAAATTTGGGAATGGTCTTGAGAATATTGGAAACAGGTATCCACGCCTGACTCATAATTTGATCCTTCGTGATTTCTTACGGCTGGATGATATTACATCAAACCTGGAGTTGTCCGGAGCAGTATGATAGCTTTCCATCTTTCATTAAGCAATAGCTGACTGACGAGAATTCATAGGCCCTGGGAAAGCCTTGCGAACTGCGACGCTTGCTCTGAAGGCTAAGTTTACGGGAAAGCCGCCGCGAGAAGGTCCTTTACCAATCTTGACCAGGTAGGACGTCGGGTGATATCCTGTCTTTTAAGCCACACAAACTGAGTCATGCGATTTTGTTCGTCCAGACCTACCCGAAGATCGAGCGTTTCTTATGAATTTGTCCCACCGGATTTCGCGATTCGCTCACAATAATACCGGCCTGTTGATTGCCACAGTTGCGTTGGCTTGTGTCTTCCACAGCATCATACGAATTTACGATTTGGGCCATGCAAGTTTTTGGAATGACGAAACTCTCACGTGGTGGATGTCAAAATGGTCGCCTCAGGTGCTTCTGTCCACAGTGCTTGACGTTCATCCGCCGTTATATTTCGGTCTCATGGGATTGTGGAAGCATCTTTTCGGGTCCAGTGAGTTTTCGTTCAGACTGGTATCAGTTATTTTTTCTTTACTGACACTTCTGTCGATGTTCTTGCATGCAAACGCTATCAACGAAGAACGGAACTTCTGGTTGTTCCCTGTAATCGCCGTCTTGTTCTGTTTCTCTCCATACGAGATACATTTGGCCCGTTTTGCCAGAAGTTTTACCATGTTGATGTTTCTTTGCACTGCATTTTCCTATACATATTTCAGGTTCACCATCTCCGGTGAAAAATATTATTGGTTTCTAAGCCTGCCCTGGGGGATTGCAGCAGTTTATACACACCATCTGGCATTGGTGTACGTTCCGTGCACTATTATCTCATGCTTCCTGTTGAAACCTGGGATCACGAGTGGATTGCGCGCGCTCTTACTCGGCGCTATCATAGCGCTTTCATATCTCCCCTGGTCAATAATATTGCCGTTTCAAATAGTAATAAAACAGTTTCAGTATCACTATCACAGCATTGCGGACATTTCAGGCGTGGAATTCCTGTCTTTGATAAATCCTTATCCCGTCGGAGTTATCTTTTCCGGTCTCGATTACAGTGTTTTGAATATCTCGGGGTTGATATTATCAATTGCGGCGCTTGTAATCGTGGTCGTCCGGCTCAGAGAATGTTGGCGAAACATTTGGACCCGTGCGTTACTGGTACAATCGGCACTCATTGTATTGTTCATGTCGATCAGTCCTACTCCGTTATTGAGTGATAAGAATTTGTGCATTCTTTTCCCTTCCGCATTATTGATCCTGGGTTACAGCACTACAAAATTGTGGAATCTTAAATCCGGTTATGCGGGACCGGCGTTTCTCATCGCGTTTGTGGCGGTCAGCGCGGCAGGTTTTCCGCATTCGAACCGGGCGCCGGACTGGAGGGGGGCCCTGAAGTATATAGCTCAAGCCACTGCTGGGTCGGAATCCACGGTTTTGATTATACGTCCTGTATTTGAGAGACCCACCTTGGACTATTATCACGAACGAGGAGATTTGCCCGAAAGATTGTTAGAAATGGAAAGGGTCGGGTACGGCCATTCTAAAGTGTCCGAAACAGTCCGTCAGATTTTGAAGAGCGAGAAGAATGTTAATGATGTGATTGTTCTGAGCAGCAAGTGGGCTGAGGGGAGGCCCGATGATCTGGCGGGGCATTCTGATTTTGTGATCTCGGAAACCAAAGATTTCATGGCATTAGATTATTATCACCTGAAAAGGAAACCTCCGGACGAATAGTCTGACCGGTGTGAACGCACAACTATCTTTTCATGGTTCCGGCACTCGTACACACCCGTGTCGCACAACAAAGACGGTCGCGGACAACCTTTTCGACAGCCATCTCGGTGGGACCGGCATCTGGCCGGTCATTCTTAGGCGACTCGCCGGTCACCCCTACAACCTGTCCCACCACTCGGCATAACGCTTCGATCATTATCGGTTGTTGGAACAAAACTTTTGAGAATTACTATAGGGCTCACTTCCGCCTGTCACTGAGGTTCCGCAAGCACCTCTTTGCAAGTTATACGTCACACCTTCTGCCGTGGGTCGCACAATACGCTTTATTCATCCCCACGTGATCGGGTGAGAAGATTTGCGGACGGCCTCTCTGCTCCGAGAGCGCAACGTGCAAATGGTGTTCCTCCGCACAAGTACAGTCACTCAGATTCGCGGGGGCTTCCACGAAATTCTCTTCTGCAAGCCGTCGGACGTCCAAGTTACGCTTTTCTTCCGGGTTCATGTCAACCTCCAAAACGATCGGTTTTTTCGAATCATCGAATAATTCTCGATTAACATTCTGTGATAACCGTAACCATCCGACACCGCGCGCGCAAGGATGCTGAAAAACGACTCATCATTTGAGATGTCTCATGTTAGGCCCACAGCATCTCAGGCCTGATCCGTCTGAGGAACTCGACTACAAATACCGTGATAATTCCTTCAACAATCATGATGGGGATGTGAGTCAGAATGATAAGCCATGCCACGGCTCTGAAAGATTCTCCGGTCAATGCCAGTGACAGAGCGACCAGTGCGGCCGCTAAAAGGATTGCTCCCGCTCCTGCAGTGAATTCGAACACTCCCCTCACAAATGAATTTGTGCCAAGAATTCCCTTGTGGCACAGGTGACCCATAATCACGGCCGGGAAGGCCATGTTGAAGGTGTTTACACCAAGAGTGGTCAGCCCACCGAATTGAAAAAGTATGGCCTGTAAGGCTACACCCACCAGGATGGCAGGGAAGGCGGTCCATCCAAGCAAAAGGCCACACAACCCGTTGAGAACAAGATGCGCTGCAGCCGGGCCGACCGGCACATGAATAAGCGAAGCAATGAAGAAAACTGAAGCAAAAAGAGCCACTTCCGGCAACTTTTCGTAATCCATTTTTTTCAGGCCCACAGCTGTCCCCACCGCGGTAAGCGCGGCACCGGCAGCAAGCACAGGGACCCCCAAAAGTCCTTCAGAAATGTGCATGATGCACCTATTGCATGGGATAGGTTCGTACCCAAAGCACGGCGCCTATCTCCACTTTCTTGTCTTTCCCGTCTTGTTTAATCGATTCCGGGCCTTCCATGATCGCGGAAAATCCCCACCATCCCGGTTTCGGCATACCATAAGAAAAAACCCCGTTGGGATCAGTCTTGATTACCTGTCGAACATGTGTGCCGGTAGGAGCTTTGATTCTGCCTTCGCCCCAGAATTCCACTTCCACGTCCACATTCGGGACCGGTCTTCCATCCCGGAACACCTGACCGGTAAAAAGATTTCCCGCATAAAGGCCATAAGGTCGAGACAGCGGAACGATCTCCACGGGAATGCCCGCGGTCCCCGCGATGGATTTGTCCCATCCGGTTTCTGCTCCCAGAGCGTCTACTATCACCTTGGTGAAGTGGACGATAAACTTGTCTTCCGCAGGCTCCCAGTAGGGTTTGGGCTGCATGAAAAAGATGTAGTCTGCGGGCTTGGTAATCCTATAAGTAGTTACCCAACCGGATTTGCCGTCTATTTTTCTTTCCTTAAGTGTCCCGGAGAGGTCCGTAACTTTGTCCTCAATTACCACACCGAATTTCTCCGGTTTCAGAAGGTCCATTTGTGGCCCGCCCTCAAAAGGATGAGTAAACTGTAGCAATAGAGAGATCTCCCGAGGGTCATCTTTAGCAACGATATCAGTGGATGGGATAATCATGCCGAAATGAGCCGCTGATGTGGTAACAACTACAAATAAAGCGGCAGTACTTGTAAATGACACGATAAAGGTCCTCGCCAATTGTCAGCCTCCTTCATGTTCTTTTGTGACCGATGGTAGTACATTACACAGAAAGGTGGCACAACGCAATCCTCTTTTGATCGGTCGTGCTATTTGAGATTCCGATGACCCATGATACTTGATGACAAAATCCAAATAGTACATACATCTAAGGACATTTAATGCCCGTGTGCGGGCAGTTGGGGGCGTCTCATGAATCCGCCGGCACGCGTTATTCGAGCTGTTATCCTGGCAATGATGCTGTGTTTCTGTCTCTTTGCCACAGCATGCGCGCACTTGGATAAATTTTCGGAAGAGTTCTTCTCGGATTTTTCGTCGACTCAGGAAAACCTCTCGGAAAAAAGAATCCCTTTGCCGCTCACCACAAAGGATTTTGAATCAGACCCACATAGTCACGATCAGGAGTAAATGAAAAGCGTGCCGGTTCTCTAAAGAATGACCGGATGGTGCGAACAAAAAAGCGTTCGCCGGATACCCGTGTCCTCGAAAACAAGGTCTTTCATCGCAGTCAAGTCAGCTCCCACGTGACACGCCCACGAAAATCCGTGCTAGTCATTTTATCTTGACGCTCATGCCCGGTCCCTTTTGTGCAAACTTCATGGAATTTTTAGCCTTTTGCATCCTTGGCGCTTAGGCGGTGCGCGGACCTCCGTGCCCACACAGCCTGGCAAATTCACCATTGCGAGGTTTTGCAACCGATCCCAAGCCTGCGGCAAGGCTCAAAATGTGATCGCCCTTGATAAAAATTGATATTTAGTAAATTAAACCAAATTAACAGATTATGATGATTTCTTGACAAATAAGTTCATATTTAGTAGAATTCACATGAATTAATGTAGGCAACTGTGCCGTACGTATCCAGTAATGCGTGAAGATCCCGAAGGCATCGAGAGGTATGGCCATGAGACGAACGGTTCTAATAATCTGTGGAATAGTGCTGGTCGGTTTCGCGTCCATTGTGGCATCGGCCCAAGAGATGGAGGAA
>DATJPW010000350.1:0-15376 GCA_035506215.1 Desulfomonilaceae bacterium | reverse complement strand
CCAGGTATTGAACTATCTCAAGGCAACTGGTCTCAGCCGAGGACTACTACTGAATTTCGGCAGCCGTCGTCTCGAGTTCAAGCGGTTTGTGTTCTCTCATCTGCGTGAATCTGTGAAATCTGTGGATAGGTATCAATCCATAGATGACACCGATGACGCAGGTTGAAAGGCCTGTAAACAAAGTTGATGATCATTACCGGAAGGCAGGCCTCACGAAAACCCGACGGTAAGAATCATGACTACTTTCTTATCTGCGCACGTCTGCGCAATCTGCGGATAGGAACATGAGCAAGAAGAAAACCTCGACAAGTGTTGATTCCCTTGCGCGGAGAGTTGTCACCAGCCTTTAACTTGCTCGTGCCATGCGTTGAAGAATATGAGCAGCCAGATCTTGTGAGTATGGTCCGCTTGTCCTGTCTGATGTTCCTTCCAGAGCTGTTCCAGCATTGTCCTCTCAAAAAGATTGTGATTCGGCTCCAATAATCTTTCTTCAGTCCAATGCTTGAGGCGTCCTTTGAACCATTCGCCCAGCGGCACCTGGAAGCCGTACTTGGACCTGTTCAAAATAGCGCCGGGAACATATCCGCGAGCCGCGTCTCTGAGGATCCTCTTGGTGGTCAGACCCCTGATCTTAAAGTTTAGAGGAAGCCGGCAGGCGAGTTCCACGATGCGGTAATCCAGCAGCGGGCTGCGGACTTCCAGCGAATGGGCCATGCTCACACGGTCTGACTTCGTAAGAATGTCTTCCGCCAAATAGGTGTGTATATCCGTGAACATCATGTGGCTCACCGGGTCCAGCCCGACGTATTGCCTCGCGGCAGAAATAACCGGGTCTACTTCCACCTGGTAATCTATTCCCGTGATCCGGTTCACCTCGTTGCGTGAAAAAGTCCTGGGAGCGACAGCAAGAGGGTCTTCGCGCATGCGGCGGGACGCGGCCGCAAAAAGTTTGAGCTTTTTCGTGAAACTCGTGCCGTAGTAGTCCGTGGTAGCCGGCAGACGATTGATGAATGGTTCGACAAGGCGCTCCCGGAGAGACAAAGGCGCCAAATCATACGCAAGCTGGAGGCGACGAGCCAGATAACGCTCGTACCCGCCGAAGAGTTCGTCCCCGCCGTCGCCGCACAACGCAACGGTCACATGCTTACGGGTATGTTCGCAAAGATGCCACGTGGGGATTGCAGAGGAGTCACCGAACGGCTCTCCAAAATGCCGTACCAGCGAGGAAAAAACATGCTCGATGTCGTATTCAACCGGATACGATCTGTGCTCGGTTTTGATGAATGATGAAGCTAGATCGGACCATTTAGATTCGTCGTGGCTGGTACCGGGAAAAGAGATGCTGAAAGTTTTCACCCGCTGACTGTTGTTCCTTTGCATTAGCGCGGTGATGAAAGTTGAATCCAAACCGCCGCTCAGAAAGGACCCTAAAGGAACATCAGCGATAAGGCGGCGTTTAACCGAATCGGAAAGCAGCTCCTCAAGCCTTTTGGTCTGGGCGTGATAATCCGCGGTGCCCTCCGGCATTGGTGGGTCCCAATAACGGCTGATATGCAAACCGTCCGAGTCAAGGATTGCCACATGCGCGGCAGGGAGTTTGTTCACGTTCCGAAAGATCGTGTGAGGAGCGGGGATGAAGTCGTAAAGCAGGTACTCGAAAAGGGCCTGGTCCCAAAGCTCCCTCGGGACAGACCGGTCTCTAAGCAAAGAAAATAGCTCCGACGAGAAGCTGAGCCTGCCGTCTTCGTAATAGTAATAAAGCGGCTTCTTGCCCATACGGTCACGGGCGAGAATAAGGCGTTTTTCACGTTCGTCCCATATCGCAAGACTGAACATCCCGTTCAGATCGCTGAGCATGGATTCTCGTTTTTCCAAGTACAGTTCGAGAATCACTTCGGTATCCGACGAGGTCCGAAATCGATGGCCCAGCCTTTCCAAATGGCCGCGAATTTCCTGGAAATTATATATTTCGCCGTTGAACACCAGAGCGATCGAGCCATCTTGCGAAATCATGGGCTGATTGGCCGATTCAGAGAGATCCACTATCGACAGACGCCTGTGCCCAAACACACAGTTCTGGTACCCGTGGATCCCTCCGGCATCCGGTCCGCGGTGCAACATGCTCTGTGTCATGTCTTTAACAACATCAGCGTCGGTCAGCCGACCAAAATCAACTATTCCACAGATTCCACACATTGGTTCTTGGTGTTCCTTACCTAGTGATTTTCGATCACATCATGAGCCGTTTTTCACCTGAGCCTGCCGCCGCGGGGTCTGCATGGTCGAGCAGAATCGTACAGGCAGCACTTTTTCTTGTCAGAGATTAGCATAGTATTTCTTGACATTTGGCTCAGTTTGTGAAAGGCATATCTAGAAAACGGCTGTAACAAGTTACAGCCACGTAGCTTTGCCGAATAGTTCAGGGAGCACCCATGCTACAGGTCAGATGCCCGGAATGCGGATACCTCCAAACTTTATCCGAGGAAAGATTCTTATCCATTTCAGAAAATTTTCTCAACTGTCCGCACTGTAATGCCAAGGTCCCCAAAGAATGGAAGCCTCAGCAAGAAGAGTCAGTTCCGGAGGAGGCCCGTCACAAGATGTTAGCCTTTTCCAAGCGCATTCTCAACGGTCGCGACACCCGTCTTGAGGTGGTGTACGCTCTGGAATCGCTGGTTCGTCATTACGGCGCCACTCAAGAAACGAACAAAGCCCTTGGGATTGGATATGCCGCAGTGGGGGAATACAGGAAGGCTGAAGAATTCCTTCTAAAGAGTCTTCACGAAGCATCGAGTGACCCGGAGATACTTCGCAGCTTGCTACGGGCGTTATTGGCCCAGAAAAAGTTCAAGGATGCAGCTGACCAGGGAAACGCCTTACTGGAGATCCTGGGCTCGGCCGCCGAGGACGAAGACGTGGCTGGAGTGGCGACGGCACTGATTGGAATAGATAAGAAGGATCAAGCGCGGGCGCTGCTGGACTCGCATCCTGACCTGGACCCGCGAAACCCTATGGTAAAGCAGGTTCGACGTGAGTTGATACGGAGCGCGAGGACCGGCATCCGGACACTATTTAGAGAAAGCCGGCCCGGTCAATGGTTGCTGGCAAAAGTCCGAAAGGAAGTTTCCGTCGAATCAGTCGGTGGAGCGACGGAACGCGCTGTGGAAACCCGTAACGACAACCTGAATATTGCACGATCTGTCCCGTCTGCTCGACAAGTGTCGGGGATTAGGAGACCGGGCCCCATAAAATCTCCACGGATTGATGCATTGCTCGAATATTGGATTTACACGCCCGAAAATAACATCCCGAGATGGGAACATATCAGATACGCGTTGGCTGAGAATCATTCGAGTAGAGACGAAATGGAGCGTTCTCTCGCGCTCTTGGATTTGTTCATTCAAAGGGATGTTTTGACTGCCGAATACATTCGAAAGAGTGATGTCCTGGAACTGTTCGAATATCCTGAAGACATCATCCCACATAATTCCCGAGACGTGGACGAGACTGACCGAAAGGTTCTTCAAGATGCGCGAATGATAGTCAGACTGAAATTGTGTCTCGCAGATTTTGCCGGGACAGATCATCTTGTCTTTATGGTGGGGTTGATAGAAGCTGTTCGCTCTCTGACCTCGGGCGTCGTCCAGGACGCTGTATCGCACACTTTGTGGGGCACCGAGACTTGGAAAAAGATGGTGGGAAACCCTACTCAGCACTTAATAGAGTCACATGTTCAGTTTGAAATGGTGGATGAAGGGAACGTGCTTTGGATTCACACCCATGGCATGCAGAAGTTTGGATTGCCGGACCTGGAAATGGAAGAGGTTCCGACTCAATTGGCTTCTCCTGCCAGAACGATGATGACTCTCGCCGCAGAAGCTTTGCTCTCAATCCAACATCGGCAAAAGAGCATGCGATCCCCGCTTGTGATTGCAGGGACCCCGTTTCTTGTAGAGGTGCAGCAGCAGCCAAGCGATAAAGAAGAACACTTTCCGGCGGGCAGTTTCAGACTCGTGCCTCACGCGGCAAATCGTGAACCACAAGCTATGGAAACCACGGGCGAAATCCTGGCAGCCTTCAGTGCCTATCTGACATCGAATTCACCGTCGGGCCCCGACAGGACAGCCCTTGAGCATGAAAGCAACTCGGCTCGTTTGAAGGAAAACATGCTTTGCGCCCACGAGAGAGCGCAGAAGGAACTAACGATTTTTAAAAAGAGTTTCCAGGGGTCAGGCCGCGCTGACCTGCGCGTCCACGCGGTGAAGGTAGGTTTTCCTGCGCAGGGTGGACAGTTCGAGTGGATGTGGGTATCCCTTGATGCTTGGCAAGGAGAATTTGTGGCCGGCCAGGTCGAGAACACGCCCGTGTTGCGAAAAGATCTCGAAAAGGGGAGCCGAGTGAAGATAGGCGAAAAGGAGATCTTCGACTGGGTGATTACGCAAGAAGGAAAAGTCCTTCAGGGCGGTTACACTGAGCGGATTCCTGCATGACAGCCGGCTGTCTCCAGCCTATGACAAACCCTGCGTACGTCGCGCCGCTTCTTGTGATTTTCACAGCCAACTGGTGCCGCGATTTCATGTTCCTATTGTGAAGCCCGTCCAAGTATGGCATTTTTTACTTTGGGAAGGCGGGCTTCATGATTCTTGACAAGATCCTGAACCTCATTAACGGCAAGACCTCTCTCATCTACCTGATTTCGGAAGAAGAAGAACGGGTGGAAAGGCTTGTGGCGTCTGCGGCTCAAAAAGCAGCGAGCGGACCGCTTCGTCTGTTCATGTGGTCTTGCTTGCATGGACTCATTCGCGGAAAAGAAGTCCTGGAGAAAACCACGGAACTTTCTGTGGCTCTCGGGACTTTCATGAGAATCAAAGAGCCTTCGTTGCTTATCTGCAAGGATCTTCATCTTTTTCTGAATGGGAGCCCGCAACTCGTGCGGCAATTGAAAGATTGCGCTCGAGTTTTGCGTACGGGCCGGAACAAGGTCTTTTTCATCTGTCCCTATTTGAACTTGCCTCAGGAGCTTTATTCAATTTTTAAAATCGAGGATGTGCCGTTACCTGGCCACGAGGAACTAGATACGATTCTCGCGGCCTGCATACGTGAAAGGCCTGACGCAGAAGCGTTAGGAAAGTCTCTTAAGAGAGACGTCAGAGACAAGATGGTAAGGGCCGCGATGGGTTTTGCCGCTAACGAAGCACAGGATGCGTTCCACGCCGCATTGATGGACAACACGGCAATAACTGATCATGCTGTTGATATCGTCGTGGAGCAGAAAGAAGCTCTGGTCAGGAAGAGCGGCGTGCTCGAATTTGTGAACGCGCAAGCAGGAGCATGGGAGATCGGCGGACTCGTCAACCTCAAGAAGTGGCTCGAAGAACGCGGGGACGCATTTAATCCCAATGCTGCCAAGCATGGTCTGACTGCGCCGAAAGGTATCCTTGTGATGGGTGTCAGCGGTTGTGGAAAGAGCCTGTGCATAAAGGCCATAGCCGCGTATTGGAAGCTCCCCCTGCTGAGACTTGACATGGGTAGAATATATGACGGCCTCGCGGGACCTCCCGAAGAGGCGATGCGTAAAGCCATCAAGACGGCCGAAGCCGTGGCTCCATGCGTTTTCTGGATCGACGAAATAGAGGCCGGGATTGCCAATCAACAGCAGAAGAAGGAAGGCGGAAAAGAGGCAAGGGTTTTGGCGCTTTTCCTGACGTGGATGCAAGAGAAGACCGCGCCGGTGTTTGTGGGCGCTACTGCCAACGAAGTCGAGGTACTTCCTCCCGAGATCCTGCGTAAGGGCCGATTCGACGAGCTGTTCTATATGGGCCTCCCATTGAAGGACGAGAGACTTCAGATAGTTACCATCCACATGCGCAAGCGAAACGTGGACCCTTCCCGTTTCGATTTGGACTATCTCGCTTCCTCGACCGAAGGATTAAATGGCGCTGAAATTGAACAGGGAGTCATTTCCGCATTGTTTGAAGCCAACTCCAAGAACGAGGAGCTTTCCGAGCACACACTTGCAAACGCGTTCAGAAATATCGTCCCGCTTTCTCGGACCATGCGGGAACGAATACAGAAGATCGAGGCCTGGGCTCGTGACAGGGCACAGAAGGCTTCTCTTGAAGCGTTTGATAAATCCAACTAGGGGTGCCGGGCCGATAGATACCCGATTCAGTCCGGGATTTCCATTTGCGCGTGATATGGTTGGAGGAGGTCGGGCTGATGAGTGATGCCTCAGCCGAGTGTGTTTTCTGTAGAATCGCCCAGGGTAAGAATCCGGCTGAAATTGTGTATCAGGATGAGACGGTTGTCGCGTTTTGGGATGCCAATCCGCAATATCCGGTGCATATTCTCATTGTCCCTCGACGCCACATTCCCACTTTCAATGACATAAGCTCAGAGGACGACATTCTGTGTCGCATAGGCCAAGCCGCGCAAAAGGTTGCTCAGCAGATGGGTGTGGCCGAAAGCGGCTATAGGGTCTTGTTCAATGTCAATCGCGGAGGAGGTCAGGTGATTTTTCACCTGCACTGCCATCTGTTCGCCAGAGAAGCGCCCTCACGCGCTTAACCCCGAAGTCTCAAGGAGTGAGGGTAACTTCATGGATGATTGTATTTTTTGTCGTATCATCGAAGGCAAAGTTGCGGCAGAGAGGGTCTATGAGGACGATCAAGTGGTGGCCTTCCATGACGCTTATCCGGCTTCGCCCGTTCACATACTTATAGTCCCGCGGCGGCATTTACCCACGTTGAACGATATTCCGGACGGGGATACCATCCTCTCACATATGGGCCGCGTAGCCCGGAAAATAGCTGAAGACCTTGGCGTCGCAGAATCCGGTTATCGCTTTTTTGTCAATGTAAACCGCGAGGGTGGTCAGGTGGTGTTCCATCTTCACGCGCATGTCGTATCCGGCAACGACTTCGGCACGTTCATAATTAAATTGGCGATCGGTTTCGCAATACTCTGGAGAAGGCTTGTTAAGCTGGCACGAGGGGCCTGAGGGATCTTCCCGAATGCTCCGTCGCGCGACTGTTTCTGACATACAGATACCACTCGGCCCGCCTGCAGCGCGCGACCTGGCGGCTATCGCACCAATTCAGCATCTCTAAGGATCGCGTCCGGAAATTTCAGGCCTAGACTTCTCATCATCGCTTCGTTTATGCTTATCTTGGGATCCGGGTCCATCTTGACAGGGACCTGTGATATTGATTTGCCCTTGACGACCACGTCTACCACCGACTCGGCCAGAAGGCCCCCGAGCTTCATATCATCCGCGGCAACTCCTGCCACCACCCCGGCTTTGACCGGCGCGTCGGCAAATGAAAAGGTGGGAGTTTTCGTTGCATTAAAAATCGGCAGCAGATTAGTTATGTTATCCATTATCAACCGGTTATTGCTGATGATAATCAGGTTCACTGTTGGGGCAAGTTTTTTTGTCCCTTCAAGGAGGCTATTCAGGTCGGAAGCCACGACCTCGTTATAAGTAATTCCGAGGCGCGCACATTGCTCTCGCGTCCCTTGAGCCTCGATTGGACCGCTGGGGTGGCCCTTCTCCACCAGTATGACGACACTTTTGACAGTAGGGAAAAGGCTTTTGATGATCTCAAAGCGTTTTGCATAGGGGATAAAGTAAGTGACGCCGGTGACTTTTCCTTCGGGGGCGTTCAAGTTCTTGATAACGCCCAGCTCCGTCGGATTGTTACAGGCGCCCACAAAGCAGGGGACCTTGGGACTGACCGTTGCGAGATACTGGGCCCCGGACGAACGGAGAAAAACAATGCCGTCCATCGTGTCTTCACACTGTCGGAAGACTTCCCCCGCCTCTTTCATGTCCTTGAGTTGACGATATTGCTTGACGTCCAGATCAGGAGCAAGACCTCTCACCTTCGCTAGGAAGCCCATCACGACCCGGTTCACCATCTCGGATTTGGTATCCCAAATAATGGCGATCTTCTTGTTCTGGGCAGACGCGGTTTCAGGAATCGCAATGGCGCTTGCGAAAGCCAATCCAAGAGCCATCATCAGAACAGCTTTCTTCATTTCTCTACCCCCTGGCTTGGTTTAATAACGTCAGACGATAGAATCGTTCACCAATACTTGCGACACGAGTTAACAGCGTTTGCTGAACAGTTGGCCTGGCCTACCGATGATGAGAAGTTCCGAAGATATGTTGTACATATACGACTCTGAATAACGATTTGCAAGATTATTTGCAGAGTAATTGTGTCCGTTCACCTTGTCAGCCGCTTGCAGAAAAACCTTCGTGAAACACCACAATTCCCTGAGGCCTATTCTTATCGAACGGCAAGGCAAGAAAATTCTCTTGCGGAACTCCATCCAGAATCAAATCCGGGAGGACTTCGAAGCCGAACCGTTGATAGTATTTGGGGTCGCCCACGAGAACGCAGCCTTTGGCTCCCAAGGCTTTCAGCAACGACAGCCCCTTATGAATGAGCGACTTTCCGATACCTCGTTTCTGGCATTCCGGCAGTACAGAGACAGGGCCAAGACCGTACCAATCATGACTTCCGTCAGAAACGGTTACGGGAGAGAAAGCTATATGGCCCTCCACTCTTCCGCCAATCTCCGCCACCAGTGAAATAGTGAGCGCATTAGAAGCTCGCAATGCATTGACTATGTATTGTTCCGTGTGTTTACTATATGGATGATTTTCGAAAGCCGCTTTCGTGACCTCAAAAATTATTTCAACATCGGACTCCGTCTCGCTTCGGATCACCATCTTCAACTCCAAAGACTCTCGGGTTTTACCAAGTGAATAATTCCGAAGAATTATTTCTTCATCTGCTCGTCATCCAGATACACTGCTGTCGGTGCGGGCGAGTTTCCCAAACAGGCTTCCCATAGCATGGTGTTGGTCTTTTGATCGATTGACGCTTTTGTCCAGGTATCTCCACGGAACCGATTCGCCAGTAAGCCGCACATTATTACCATAGAAACAGTCATGGACCACCATACGCCCGTTGCGTCAGTATGAAATAAGTGAATCATCGAGACTATCAGCGGTATCCTGAATATCCACATCCCGGTAAATATAATCCTCATGGTGCCCAGCGTGTCTCCCGCTCCCTGAAGTGCGCCCGAAAGGGTCACGCCTACGGCCATGAACGGCATGCCTAGCATATTTATGCGCAAATAGCGCGTCATCTCCGCCAGCACTTCCGGGTCCGAAGCCAGAAATGTGGAAATTTCCGACGCGAAAAAAAAGATCAAAAGCGCGGGCACAACAGTTATCACCAGACAGAGCAGCGCGGCAGCCTTGGCGCCGGAGCGGGCGCCGTCTATGTCACCGGCCCCGAGTCTATTCCCGGTGAGCACCGCGCAAGCCATGTTGAAGGCAAATATGGGAAGAAATATCAGCGCTTCTATACGTACGCCGGCCGTCATGGCCGCCAGGGCAGTTATCTGCCCGATGTGGAGTTGTCCCACAAGGAAATAAACCACCAGAGTGCCGGCATTCCAGGCAGTCTGCTGAAGAGCCGGGGGAGCACCTAATTTGATAAGATTTTTCAAACATGGAGCCATCGGTCCGATCATAGATGTCAAAGAAGCGGCCGTTGGACCCCGAGAGACATAGAACAAATTGAGACACATCCCCAATGTTGTCGCAATGGCAGAGCCCCACGCAATACCTCTGAAGCCCATGGACGGTACAGGTCCCCAGCCGAAGCCCAGGATCAGCTCTGCCACCACGTTGACGGTGGCAGCTACCGCGCTGTTTGTCATGGCTATGCGGATTCTACCTGAAGAGCGCAGGACACCGCCGGATATGATCATTACGTAAGTAGGGACCAGGACCAGGGAAAAGATGCGTATGAACACTTCGGCCGTATCTTGAATGCCCTGGGGCATGCCTGCCAACCACACTAAATCCGCGGCGTAGACCTGGGCAAGCACCGTCAACAGACCGGAAATTGCAATCCCAAGCACCAGCGAATGAGATGCCACGTTCCTCACGCCTTCGCGGGACTTTGCTCCGTAAGCCTGTGACACCATGGAAACCGTGCCGACCGATATGCCGTTTGCCATTATCATCAGGGTCCAATAGAGCTGACCTACATACCCCACCGCGGCCAGGACCTCAGTTCCCATGTAACCGGCCACATACACGTCGGTTATGCCGATGGAGAACTGGAAAAACATCATCATGATCATGGGCCAGCCCAGGGACCATGATTCCCACAGAAAGCTCCGAATGTCTGCATGCTTGGTTTTAAGCTGTCTCATATCCACAAGTTTCAGATCTATTGGAGTTGCCCGGTCTCCTGACAACCATACCACTGTTCCCACGCTTTGTGATCAGACTCACTCAAGACCGAATTCAAAAAACGCGCGAAGCGGATAAAACGTGGTTGCACTTGAAATTTTCCGTGGCGGACCCTATAGTCTCGCGGATGCAGGGCCGAAATCCGGCGCAAACAAGTCCGTCGAGAAGGGTTGGGAAAAGATTCAGAAATGCCCAAGAGAAGCGACATTAAATCCATTCTGCTCATCGGGTCCGGGCCTATAATTATCGGCCAGGCTTGCGAGTTCGACTATTCCGGCACTCAGGCGCTCAAGGCCCTGAAGGAAGAAGGCTACCGGGTGGTCCTGGTAAATTCCAATCCCGCCACAATAATGACCGACCCAGAATTTGCCGATGCAACCTATATAGAGCCTCTGAAACTGGATTTCCTGACCACTATCATCGAAAAGGAGCGTCCGGATGCTCTGCTGCCGACTCTGGGAGGACAGACCGCGTTGAATAGGGCAGTTGAGCTCTACGAGGCGGGTGTTCTTGAGAAATATGGAGTGGAACTCATCGGCGCGGGGATCGAGGCGATAAGAAAGGCGGAAGACAGAGACCTGTTCAAGGCGGCCATGAGCAACATCGGTCTGGACCTACCAAGAAGCGGATACGCGGATTCCATTGAACAGGCGTGGGCTATTGCCCGCGAGGTCGGCTTCCCCAACGTTATCCGGCCGTCTTTCACCTTGGGAGGAACAGGCGGCAGCGTGGCTTTCTCAGAGGAGAAGTTCGACGAACTTGCAAACTGGGGATTGGAAATCTCGCCCGTCCACCGCGTCTTAGTTGAAGAATCGGTGCTCGGTTGGAAAGAGTTCGAGTTGGAGGTAATGCGCGACGGCGGAGACAATGTTGTCATAATCTGCTCCATCGAGAACTTCGACCCTATGGGCGTCCACACGGGCGACTCCATTACTATCGCGCCTGCCCAGACCTTGACTGACAAGGAATATCAAATTCTGCGTGATCAAGCAGTGGCAATCATCAGGGAGATCGGTGTTGACACAGGCGGTTCCAACATCCAGTTCGCGGTGCATCCCGACACCGGTCGGGTGGTGGTCATCGAAATGAATCCCCGGGTGAGCCGATCCAGCGCATTGGCGTCCAAAGCTACGGGATTTCCCATAGCCAAAATCGCTGCCAAGTTAGCCGTGGGCTATACTCTGGACGAGATAGCCAACGATATAACCTTGAAAACTCCGGCATCATTCGAGCCTACCATTGACTATGTGGTGACCAAGATCCCAAGGTTCACATTTGAAAAATTCCCTGCCGCGGACGATACCCTGACCACCCAGATGAAATCCGTCGGCGAGGTGATGGCTATAGGCCGGACGTTCAAAGAGTCCCTCCAGAAAGCAATACGTTCCCTGGAAATAGATTCTTATGGCCTGGAGCCCCGCTTGCAGCAGGGGCTTTCCAAATCCGAGATACTGGAACGCCTTCGAAGACCGACTCCCGGTCGGTTGTGGTTCCTGGCCGATGCTATCAGATCGGGTGTCGGGATCGATGAAATCTACGAGGCTTGCCGCATAGATCCGTGGTTCCTCCGCCAGATACAACAGATAGTGGAAATGGAGCTGGAGATCTCGGACAAAGACTTTCTGGAGGGCGAGGACGCAGAATACAACCTCAAGCGGGCCAAATCCTACGGGTTCTCCGATATCCGGTTGGGCAGTCTCATCGGGAAGCCAGAAAACGAGGTTCGCTCCATCAGAGAGCGGCTCGGCGTGTCGGCGGTGTTCAAGCGGGTGGATACCTGCGCTGCGGAGTTCGAGGCGCATACACCCTATCTGTATTCTTCGTACGAGGAAGAAGATGAGTCCGGGGTGACCGACAGACGGAAGATCATTATACTTGGCGGCGGTCCGAACCGAATAGGGCAGGGGATCGAGTTTGACTATTGCTGCGTCCACGGCGCATTTGCGCTGAAAGAAGACGGGTATGAGACGATCATGGTCAACTGCAATCCCGAAACGGTCAGCACGGACTATGACACGTCCGACAGACTCTATTTTGAGCCGCTCACTCTAGAAGATGTGCTGGCAATTGTGCAACGCGAAAAACCTGACGGCGTGATAGTTCAGTTCGGTGGCCAAACGCCCCTGAAACTGGCTGTACCGCTTTGGGAGGCCGGTGTCCCGATCATCGGAACATCTCCTGACTCGATAGATAGGGCCGAAGACCGTAAGCGGTTCAAGGAGATGCTGATCACGTTGGGTCTCAATCAGCCCCCAAACGACATCGCTCATTCGTACAGCGAGGTTTTGGAAGTAGCGCGACGCATCGGCTATCCCCTGGTAGTACGGCCGTCCTACGTGCTCGGCGGCAGAGCCATGGAGATTGTGCACACCGAACAAGATCTCAATGAGTACCTGACGTCCGTGGTTCAGGCTTCGCCGGAGCATCCCATACTTTTGGACGGTTATCTGACCGGCGCGGTTGAAATTGATGTGGACGCGGTGGCGGACGGTGAAGAAGTCGTCATCGGAGGAATTATGGAGCATATCGAAGAAGCCGGCATACACTCGGGCGACTCCTCATGCTCTTTGCCTCCGTATAGTCTGGGTCGGTATCACCTGGATGAGATCCGCAGAATAACGCGTCTCCTCGCTATGGAGCTCAACGTCAAGGGCCTCATGAATTTGCAGCTTGCCCTGAAGGACGGAGAGATCTTTGTGCTGGAGGTGAATCCCAGGGCGTCTCGGACAGTCCCGTTCGTATCGAAGGCCATTGGCAAGCCTCTGGCCAAGATCGGCGCCAGAGTCATGGCCGGAAAAAAACTGCGCGAACTCGGATTCACACGGGAAATCAGTCCAATGCACGTAAGCGTTAAGGAAGCTGTCTTCCCGTTCATAAAGTTCCCGGGAGTTGACGTCATCCTGGGGCCTGAAATGAAATCCACCGGCGAGGTCATGGGGATCGATCTGGAATTCGGTCCGGCATTTCTGAAATCTCAGTACAGCACGGATTTCCCTATCCCTACCAACGGGAAAGTCTTTTTGAGCGTTGCAGATCAGGACAAGGCCCAGGCGGTAATAGTAGCTCGACGGCTTAAGGAGTGCGGGCTTTCGTTGGTTTGCACCGAAGGGACCGCGGCATCTTTGCAGGCCGCGGGCATTCCGTGCACTCAAGTGGGAAAGGTCCATGAGGAGGGCGCAACCGACGTAACGGACCTCATCGGACACAATGACATTGCGCTGGTCATAAACACAGCCGCGGACAAGAAGTCATTCCGGGACTCGTATCATATCCGGCTTGCCGCGCTGCATCACAATGTGCCCTATTTCACGACGATGGCCGGCGCGAATGCGCTGTCATTGGGGCTGCGCGCGCTGAAAAGGGGAGACAAGTTCCGCGTAAGTTCGCTGCAGGAATATCACCGGGAGAAGTAGCAACCCCTTCCCTCCCAGTAGTGCCCCTTCATTTACGCAGTTGAAACATTGTCATCGCAAGCGCAACAATTTCATGTAGGGGCGCATGGCATGCGCCCAAACGAGGGCGGACGCCGTCCGCCCCTACGGTATGGCCTTTGCAGTGGGACCGGCATCTTGCCGGTCATTTCCAGCAGACAGTCTGGAAGCCAGTCTTACCATTTATCCCCCGCAATGACAGTCTGCCCCTTGTAATCGATAATTACCCGAATTTGTAAACCTTTCTTATCTTTTCGTGGATGGTCCAGTTGCATTTCAGGCCCTTGGGAAAGGTCACGAGATCGCCGGGTCCCACCTCGACCTTTTCACCCTCCGGTGTTTCCACCGTGACACGCCCCTCGAAGACGTAAGCGGTCTCAGTTTCATCGTATTCCCACGGAAAGCTCGAGGGTTCGCATTCCCATGGGCTCCAGTTCCGAATATCAAGAGCGTCCAGTTTCGATTTATCGGGCTTCTCTTTTTTGATCTTGGGCATGTGCTGTCTCCTCAGAAGCTGATAGTTTGCGTCTCAGGTTATTCAGAGCGGTTCTCGAAATCACGCGTAGGATGTGGTGAGCGAAGCGAACCGCATCGCTTGAGTAAAGGCCACGAATCCAGCGTCTCGCCGGATCACTGAATCCTGCAGGCTGAGACTCATGGTGTTGAGAGACTTGCACTGATAGCATCTGCAAACCGGGCAAATTCCTCAGGAGAAAGTGTTTCTCCGCGGCGTGCGAGATCGATGTCGGCCTGATTCGCCGCGACGGCCAGTATCTCAGGCGTGAGTCCGGGAATCGGAGCATTTCGGAGCGTGTTCCTGAGCGTTTTGCGACGACCAGCAAAAGACGCTTTGACCAGACGAATAAGCAGCCCGCTGTTCGCGACTTCTATTGGCGGAGGGTCCGGAAAAGACACGTGCACCAGAGTGGAAACCACCTCCGGCGCAGGCACAAATGCCTTGGGCGGAATGTGAAAGAGTATTTCGACAGAGGCGCTTACTCCCAGCAGGACGGTGAGGACCCCGTAGTCCTTGGTGCCCGGTGGAGCAATGAGGCGCTCCGCGACCTCCTTCTGCAACAGCACGTATAGGGAGGAAAAGATCTCTCGATTCTCGTGGAACATGAAAATCAAGCGGCTGGAAATATTGTAAGGCAGGTTTGCCACTACCCTCAGTTTGCCGATTCTTTCAGCCAGAGAGCGGAAGTCGAATTTCAGGGCATCCGCGTGGATTAGAGTCACCCTGTCGGATTGCCCAAACTTCTCGGTCAGCAGCCGAAAGAAGCCCGAGTCGATTTCAAGGGCCCAAACTCTGGCCCCTTGCTTCACCAGGGCCTCGGTCAATGCGCCAAGGCCCGCGCCTACTTCGACGACGCTTTCTCCTTCATGCAAGCCCGCGGCACGCACTATGCCGTTCAGATAAGACTTGTCCACAAGAAGGTTCTGGCCCATCCATTTTTTCGGCGCTAGCCCCTGTTCTTGGAAAACACGTTTTATTTCGGAAGCTTTTGACATGAATCGTCGTGCAATTCATTCGTTTGTGATTTTGTGCGACCCCTCCAGGGTCGTCCCCACGTCTTATGCTTTAACCGTGGGTTGTACCCACGGGCTATTAGTGTTTGCCCACTTCGGGGACCGGGAGGGCCCCTTACCGCATACTACG
>DATJPW010000349.1:0-17157 GCA_035506215.1 Desulfomonilaceae bacterium | reverse complement strand
TTGCCCAACAGGGTCAAGTGACAAAAGAGGAGGCACAGCAAGGACTGGAAAAGGCGATTGCGTATGCCGATCAGCAAAAACAGGAATACATCAAACAAATCCAAGCCCAGTTGGATGACCTTTCCAAAAAGATTGATCAGTTGAAAGATAAAGCGAAAGATGCCAAAGGTGAGGCCCTTGCCAAAATGGGAAAAACCATGACCGATCTCACGGCCAGGCAGGAGGATGCCAAGCGAAAATGGCAAGAGTTGAGCTCCGCAACGGCAGCGAGCTGGGAAAACATTAAAACCGGTGCAGAAAAAGCGGTCGGTGATTTGCAGAAAGCCTATGATGAAGCTTTTGCACACTTCAAATAAGTTGGTCGTTATGAAAACTTTTTGACATGATTTAGAAAAAATAACGAATATATGTTAGCAGAACGACCTGCTAAGGTTGGCGTCTCGCTTTCTCGGTTGGAGGGAATGATGAATCGTATGGCAAGCATGCTAATTGTCCTGATGGTATCGGCAATAACGTGTGTCGGTTTTGCATATGCGCAGGATACTCAGGCAAGCGCGACAGTGCAATCGCTTCAAGGAACAGCGCAAGTGTCAGCGGGTGAAGAGCCGAACGCACAAGAATTGCGCAATGGAAGCGCCGTCAACGTTTGGGATACGGTCTCAACTGACGAGAAAAGCAAGTTATTGCTAAAGTGGGAGAATGGACTACTGGGCTCCCTGGGCGAGTTTTCTTCATTGTCTCTAGCATCCGAGGAAGTTGAAGGCCGTCAAGTCCCCGACATTGAAATCATAAACGGCATTTTTCGATTCGCGACGCAGCAAAACCGCCTGTCATCTTACTTAGTTACTACGCCCCTGGCCACGATTCTTCCTGCAAACGATCAACCGGTTGATTTTACAGTGGAGGTCTACAGTCCCGAGACAGCTCTGATTACCGTGATGGCCGGTGAAGCCCGAGTCAAGAAATCGAGCGGCGAAGAGATCGTCGTGCCTTCCTGCCACAACTTGTTCATTGAACAGGGAAAAGCGAGCGCCGACGCTTTGGCTGTCCCGCCGGAAGACCTCAAGAGATTGGTTGAAGAAACCACCATCCCCGGGACTATTGTTGCGGACCTGCGCGAGTGCAGCACGCCGGTGACAGCCGAGGTCTCGCCTCCCCAGGTCGAGGCGCCCAGCGTGGCGGTGTATTCGGAGGTTCCGGACTATTACGTTGAGGATTGGGATACGGACATGTACCCCTATGTCGAAGTTTCCGTCTTACCGCCCGCTTATGCGGGTGCTGGCTATATCTGCGTGATACCAGGCATAGGACGATTCGTCATAGACATTCCATTCGTCGTGGAACCTGCCGTCATCGACGTGTATTGCAGGCACGTTTTCCTGGAACGAGGGATCTTCTTTTATAGGGATTATCTCGCAGGCGTGAGGCTACGTGAACGGGAACTTGCCGGACTCGTCTCTCTGGCGCGGATGACAGGTAACGTAAATTTGCTCAGGCAAGCTGAGCGAAGTCTCGACGAATTAAGGGTCCGAACGAACTGGGCATCCAGACGAATGAATCGGCTGGAACAAAGGGCCAGCGTTCTGCAGCAGGAGCAGCGGAATTTGTCGGCAAGACTGCCCCGGGGCGCGGATCTGCACAACATCATTTCCGGTTCTTTGAACTCACCCGCAAATTTGGCGGTGGCTCGAAAATTTCAGAACAGATTACGCACAGATGAGGAAGTCCAATCAACGTTGGCTAACCTGGCAGGACAGGAGATCGGCGGTCTACGGGAAAGGATCGCCAAAGAGCCGAACCTGAGTAAGCGCTTGGCTCTAAAGCAAGAACTGTCACGACTCCGGGGCGAGGTTGCTAACGGGAAGGCCATCATACCCAAGAACCAGCAACAAGTTGATAGTTTGGTAAGGAATCTCGGCAAGACTTCCGACCCGGAACGGCGAGCGGACGCGGAGAACAGGCTGGTCGGTCAGTTGCAAAGACGCAGCGCGGGTACTGCGGACCTCTTGAGTCAGGAACGGCTTGCCTCGCTGAAACAGGATCTCAATAAGTTTCCGAATCCACAAGGCAGAGCGGTGCTTGAGAAACGAGTGGCCGAGTTGGAACAATCTGTTGGGGCCCGACGGCAAGCGGAATCGAATACGCAACAGACAGAGAAAAAAATTGAAGACCTCACAAATCGGGTCTCCGGCGAGCGAAATGCAGAAAAGCGAAATGAACTGCTAGGGCAATTGAATGAGCTGTCCAGGTCGCTGACGTCGAACAGACCGGGGGGCCTCCAGTTTCTGGAGCAACAAAAGCTTGGGAAACCGCCGGCCGTTCAGATGGAACCGAGAACAGGAACTCAAGGAAGTCAAGATATCTTGAAGCGGGATGAACGGCAGCGTCTTGAGCAGGCTCGGCAGCAACAACTTGAGCGTCAACAGCAGACGGAAAAACGCCAACAGGAATTACTTCAACAACAGACTCGTCAACGTGAGTTGCAGCAGTTAGAGCGTCAGAAGCAGTTGGACTTAAAGCGGCAACAAGAATTGCAGCAGGCTAGGCAGCAGCAACTGCAACAGCAGGAATTGCAGAAGCAGCAACTGGAGCGTCAAAGACAATCAGAGTTGAAGCGCCAGCAGGAGCTACAGCAGCAGAAGATGTTGGAGCAGCAACGTCAGCAACAAGTGCGGCAGCAACAAATGCTTCAGCAGCAGCAACAACAACAGTACCAACAGCAGCTTCAGCAGCAGAGGCGAGTCGTTCCGTCGCCGCCACCACCGGTGCACCACGCACCGGAGGAAAAGAAGCCAAAGCCTTAGTTATGGTCAAAGTCCGGAATTTTACAGGTGAGTTTTTTCCGGAATCAAAGTTTCTTGGGTCAATGGAGAGCGGACATCTTGGACAATTCGGTCTATGCTTTCGATTGTCCTGCTAATATCCTGTTCCAAAGCACCGACTGACCTGACATCTTCCTTGTCGAGCTCTCGGAGGCGGGTTTGAGTTTTCTTGAGGAGAGCGCTCAAGTCCTGCAATTCGCTGCGCCGCAAATCTCTGGATTCCCCTTGGGCAGAAACGATTCGTCGGCACAAGTCAATGCCTGTGGTGACAACGTTGGTCAGGGTCTTGTAAAGGTCTCCTCGGTCTTCGCCCGCGGCGACGGAAACCAGGGAATGTGACCTGAGCGAACGCTGAAGGTCGAAAACAGTCGCTGTAAGCGATCTCAAACTGTCTGCATCTTGGGCTTCCAATTTGGCTATTAATTGAGAGTACTGATTCGATAGATCGATCCATTGTCCGGCATTGGGATTTGTTTCAACGTCGGTCACCAGGGGTTTTTGTCGAGCACGTTTCCACATGGACCATGCAGTCGGACATGCGAGTCCGAGCATAAAAACTATGAGTCCGACGGTCCCTTGAAGCAAAGCGCCCAGTATTAGGAGGACGGCCCCGAAGGGGAAACCGGCATTCCAGAAATATCTCCGCCACGAATCGTCTCCGGTCTGAGGGACCAGACGGCCATCGACTTTGATGCTTTTTAGCTTTTCCAGCAAGCGATTACCCGATTCCTGGTCTATTCCTGCCAAAAGTATCAATGGCCCGGCCCGAAGCCTGGTTTCTGCTGCAATTGAATCAATGCTCGGGAACAACTTCTTTAGTTCGGCCAGCACCTGACTTCGAATCCGCTCGGACGGCACGTCCCGGACCTCGACGGCCAAATTCCCGGTGGACAAGACATTCGGCACCAGTTTGCCGCAGTTGAGGCAGAACGGATCGCCTTCCCGAAGATCGGTGTGGCACTTGTCACAGATTAGGTTGTTGTTGGCGTCCATGCTCTTACCAAGGGCAACAAACGGGTGTTGACGAGAAAGTCTCTATCCAAGGTTTCATCTGTTCGTGACGGCCGATCTCATCGGGCGGACCTCCCGACGAGGCACGGCAGAACAACTCTAAGTGATGCTCTTTTCGTGAAGGTCCGACACGAGGGAATCCAGGGGTTCGTCGATGCCCAATGCCTGAGCCAATCGCCTGAGCTCGGCCATTTCTTGCGCTGAGACGGTCCCGTCTGCCCTTGCCAGCAAGACACAACTCCGCAGGAAGGTCCTTCTCAGGAAAAGTGTGTCCAAGCTGAAAAGAAGGCCTTCCAGAGAAAAGGGAAGGGCGGCCAGCGATTCAACCTTCAGCTCCAGCCCACCGTCCTCGAGGAAAGTCTGTATAAGATCTCTTTCTTGCTCGGTCACGCCGTCAATCTGCGCCAACCAATAAAGTCCTTGAGCCATGGCTCGGACCTGATCGGGCCTGAGATGGTTTGATTGTTCACGCTGAATGATCATATGGATTCCCCCTTGGAAAGTGCGCTTCAGCCTGGAATCAAATAGCCCGGGACGCTGTTTCGCCGCAGGCGTTACGCAAGAGTTCGGTCAGAGCAATTTGCCCGCCACGGGACATGAATAGTTACTGAACAATTTCCTTGCCAATGGACAGTTCCATCTGGGTAGCGCTTCTCCATCGTTGTGTCGGCTCTTTTTCCAAACATTTCATGATCATGCTGTCCAGCCATCCGGGCACGGTGTATCTGTGTACCCGGGGCGGTATAGCAAACGTTTTGCGGTGCAAAAAGCTGTACTCTTCCGGATTTGGCGCAGAAAATGGCCGCTTTCCTGTCGCCAGCCTGTAAAGGACTACCCCCAAGGCATAGATATCAGCCGCTGTCCCGTTGATCAACCGACTGTTCAAGACAAAAGCTTCAGGCGCAAGAGCTCCAAGATCCACTGCAGGCTCTTCCCAAAGGTGTCCCTTGTGCCCCCTCACGTCAACCCTCGATCGCCAAAGTCCGCAATCGGCCAGCTTGACGACATTCTTGATATCGTCGAAAAGGAAACAGGACGCTTTTAGAAGCATGTGAGGCAGCTTTCTGACAGCCCCGTCCTTGCCTCGATGCATGTGACTGTACCCTACGCCGTTTAGAATCTGTGGTAGCAGTTGGACCAGTAAATCAAGCGGCAGACCTTCCGACGTCCTGGTAATCATTGCCTCCAGGTTGGTCGGCATGAATTCATAAAGCAGAACCAATGCCTTATCCAGCGTTGCGGTCCCGACGAGGCTGACGATGTTGGGATCATTCATGCCGGACTGGTAGGTGACAATCTTGTCCCGGAATTGCTTCAAGCTGTCCTGTACGGAAGGGTCCGCGTGATGCAACCTCACCGACAACAAAGGACCTTCTCCGGAAGCCCTTTCAGCTCTGAACACCAACGTGGTTTCCTCGTCGGCAATAACGTCCGTAATAAAGTACTCCGCTCCAGTCAACTCATGACCGACCCCGGACACCGGAGAAAAGTCCTTCAACTTTGTATGAAGCTTCTGCTTTGGAGGACTAGGAGAAATGCTGATTTTCGGTTTCGGTGCTAGCGGTTCACTGGTGGCATCGTCATGGGCCGCCGTTTCTCGGCCGGGAGCAACTTCGCGTCCACAGGCAGGGCAAGTCGTGAAAGGGATAGGCTGTGCGTGGCCGCAGATCGCGCAATGGTAAAGTGACTTGAGGAAATCGGTTTCAGTGCGTTTATCTAACTGTTGTATCTTACGATTACGCTCTAGATATTGTTCTCGCGAGATGGTCCCGTTGCTTATGAGCTTTTTTACGATTCCCACCAGTTCCCTGGTGCTAAGATGGTGCCGGGCTGCGAGGTCTTTATCTTTAACCCCGTTACAGTAATCACTGATGAATGCTGCAACGTCCAGTTTAATAGCTGCCATTTTGCCTTCAGAGCCTGTTCTCACGACATCTGAGCCCCGTTGGGACCAGGCCGGAATTAGCAAGAAGAAACATAAAAGTTGTGTGTGAAGGAAGAGACCGCTCAGTGTCCACGAAGCTGATGCTCCCACCACTTCAAGTCCGTATGGACCATCCCTGACGTGTCATTGGCCTTCAGAATACTCTCTATCCACGGCAGCGATTCTTCAGGAGGATGACAGTAAATGAGGTCCCACTGATGGGCAGCGGCAATGCCCAAAAGCAGCACGGTAACTGCCGCGTTGGCAAAATCTTCCGGCACATTACCCGGAATGTGCAGTAGGCGGTCGGAATGCACGGCCGCCGTGCTTATAGGTTGTTTCTTCATTACGTTACCCGAGCCATCCCCACATAAACTTCAAGGAAGTTTTCGGCGCATATCATAACTCGTTCTGTCAAACCTGGTCAGTAGGTCGCAGCATGAAGCAAACCACGGCTCCCACGACTCCGACGAAAGAACCTACCCAGAAGGCCCAATGCCAATAACTGCAAACAAAATCCCAAGTACAAGGAGAAAGACTATGTGCCTGAATTACATTTTGGGCGAGAAAAGCTTCCATAATATAACCCCCGACGGCTTCGGTACATTTTGAGCAAACAGATTTGATGCAGCACCCATGTTAAACCAGTAATCGTCCAAAAACGGACCGTATGCTTTTCAAGCTTGCGAGATCACTTGAGACAGCGGCCCTCGCTCGCCTTTTCTTCAATGATAGTAGCCGTGTAAGTAAAAATCTCGGCAGTTGGACTCTTCCACCCCTGCCACCCAAGCCCGGCTTTGTCACTCGCGCAGTGTCCCAGAAATTCTTCCAGCGACCAGCCGGTTTCTGTCGCCACCTGTGGCAGAAATGTCCCGCTGCGGCCTTTATCTTTGACGACTACTCCGTCCCTGCCCAGTTTGATTTCCTCCAATGGACTGGACACCTTTCGCAAAGGCGATAGCACGGAGATTTCGATCTCCAGCTCAGGGACTTCGGCCGGCGAGATAGGGTTGCCCGAAAATCTGTAGTCCCGGGTGGCCGAAGAGACAGCCATATCTCGAACCGTTTTCCATATGGGCTCATCAGATGTGAATCGCCCTATACAGCCTCTCAGAACACCGTTGTTTTTGAACGTGACAAAGCAACCGGCCTTAACCTGCAGCTCAGGGTTGTCACTGGGATCATAGGAGACCCAGGCGCCTTCCAGCGCTGCCTTGGCAGCCGACCGAGCCATGGAGAGTAATTCCCGTTGGCTTTGCTCCCCAAAAGTCAGGATTGGTGGTGTCATGTGTCCCGCCGTCGCATGTTTTTCGTTGCCGGTAAATATCATTGCGCCGTATCCCACGACACGGCCGCTCTCTCCGCCGGACATGGCGGAGTTCGTATAGTTTACCACACGAGCCCCGGATATCCCAAGATACGATGCAGCCTTCACGGCACATAGGACCGCGTCCAGGCCGCACATGGTGACAGATAGCCCCGAGTGACCTGCTGTAATAAGTTTTCTGTTTTCTTCGATGATCGTGGCGGCATCCAATGATTTGACTGCATTGAGAATCGCTTTGTCAACAATCTCGGCTGTCGCTTGGGGCGGATAATGGCTCAGATCTGAAGAGATGACGATGAGCGTCCTGGGATCTGCCGCCACAGCCGCCAGCGCCCTGGCTACGATCTCATGATCCATGGGATCAGAGCTGTTAGTAAGAATAGGAACTATTTTGAACGGCTTGCCTCCGGCAGCCACGATAAGATAAGGAAGCTGGACTTCCAGGGCGTGTTCGAGAACATGGGCCCGGTTATCAAACTCTATTCTTTTGTCCTTGGTGACCAGTTCCCGTGTCAAAGCTGTATCGACGGGAACCACTCCCAGAGGCGTTTCCCAGGCGTCCGCAGAACTTACCGCTGCGGCTTTGGTCGCAACCCGGTGACTCGGGCCTATGAGGATCACAGTATCGAACTGGAATGAGGCGCCTTCGATCTGTTTAAACGCCGAAGCCAGTGTGACGCCGCAGTACTGGTACCCGGCATGAGGCGATAGGATCGCCTTCACCGGCTGCGTGAAATTCTCCTTATTGGCGGATTTCAACGAGTCGGTTATCGTGCGCAGCAAGGTTTCTTTGTCACCTGGATAGAACATCCCGGCTACAGCTGCTTGGCGTATCTTCTCATACTGGGGGACCGCCGGGGAGTTCTCCGCAGCCGGTCCGTGGGCCATCAAGAAAAGTGCAAGCACAAGCATCGCCGAAATGGACGGAATCAGGATCATCTTTTTCATGGGCGCCTCACCGGGTGCATTGATGTCGGGACAGGCGATTCAAGATCCAACATTTGAGATTTAATCTCAAATACGTCGAGCGAACATGGCTGTCTTGTAAATTTGGCGAACTATAGGCTGTTTCGGCCCGCGGTAAACAAGACTGAAAGGAGAAGCCGCCAGCGCCAACAGAAATACCCTCCGGTCGAAAATTGTCGGCAAGCGAGCCGTCTCTGATCCTGAAAACATAGGATATGAGCATCGCGGCAGAAAAGAGTTTGTCGCGGAATCGCAAATCGTCTCGTGTAGGCTTCGCTCCTTGCACTGAGCAGGCGCTGCCGGCCGGTTACGATTGTTGAATGTCATTGTGCCAGACTCCCGGGATCTTGAGCCCACACTTGGGGCAAGTTCCATTCTTAAGGTTGTTCTCGGCGACGGAATGCCCTACCCTCCTCAAGAGGAGTGTTCCGTCACTAGGACAATAAGTATTCTCAGCCCCTGTTCCGATCACATTTCCAACGTAAACATACTGCAAACCTATTTCAAGCGCTTCATTTCTGGCTTTCATCAGGAATTCCACCGGCGTGGGAGGAAGGTTCCTCATCTTGTACATGGGGTGGAAGCGGTTAATGTGCAGAGGAGTACTTGGTCCCAGGTTTGCTAGTATCCATCGACACATCTTGCGTATCATTTCGAGATCGTCGTTGAAGGTGGGAACGATAAGATTTGTGACCTCAAGCCACACGCCCCGTTCCTTCATCAGTACCATACCATCCAGGACCGGTTTCAATGTTGCGTCACAGAGTTCCTTGTAAAAAGTGTCGCTAAATGCTTTCAGGTCCGTGTTGGACGCGTCGGTCACTCGACAGAGCAGTTCCATCGGCTCGCGGTTGATGTACCCCGCGGTGACGGTTACGTTGCGAAGGCCCCTTTGGCGAGCTAATCCGGAGGCTTCGAGCGTGTATTCGTAAAAGATCACCGGGTCAGTGTAAGTGTAGGCAATGGAGAGACACCTCCTAGCCAGGGCTGCCTCCACGACCTTTTCGGGAGGCAGGTCAATGCTACTGATGTCTTCAGGCGCGGCCTGCGAAATGGTCCAATTCTGACAAAATTTGCAGTGGAGATTGCAACCTGCCGTAGCAAGTGAGAGGATCGAGGTGCCGGGCAAGAAATGGAACAAAGGTTTCTTCTCCACGGGATCCACATGGATCGTACACGGCTTGCCGTACGTGACGGCCTTCAATTCGCCGTCAAGGACCATGCGCGATTTGCAATCACCGCTGTGTCCCTCGGTGATTCGACAGCTTTTCGGACAAAGCTCACAGACAAAGACATCTCTTCGTGCCATAATTTCTTCTTATTTCACCTTCTTGCAGTCCGGTCTCTGTCTCACGCCTGATTATTCAGGCAGGAACCAACCGGAAACGTCCTTGCCCTCGCTGTCCTTTCCCTTGAACGGGACAAGACGCTTTAGTATATCAGCAATTGCTCTCGCCTGTGCGCATTCCCAGTCATCGCATGTGTAACCCTGCTTGCAGGGGAGACAAATTCTGGTGTCTATCCATTCGGCTAATTGCCTCATATCCATTGCAGCCTCCTGACTTCGCGGGTGGATGTGTTGGAATTCCTGGTACTTTGATCGTATTCTATTCTATGTCAAGGCAATGCCCACCCGGCCTTGGCGTGCCACCCGGTTTAATGATAGGTACCTAATTCTAACTCAATGAACTTCGGGAGTGAATGCAAAAGCGGCACGAGCGTAACTATTCATTATCAGATGGGGAAAGAAGTCGCCGCATAATTTCTGGAGGAGAAGTAGGACCGGCATCTTGCCGGTCATTGTCGGGAACCGGCAAGATGCCGGTCCTACTATAGCTTCGAGAGTGCCAGTCACCAAATCAGGCAAGAGATACTCCGAGAAGTACCAGAAGACGTGCAAAGGTTCTTTCATTCTGTGGACTTAACATTGATGCGCTGGAGAGAACGAGAAGATACTTGACTATGTTGCTGATGTTTTTTGTTTTCGGTCTCGCATCCCTTACGGGCCAAATTGTGCTTCTTAGGGAGATCCTTGTCATCTTCCACGGTACCGAAATTTCTATCGGGATTTTCCTCGGCACATGGTTGGCGGGAATTGGAGTGGGGGCCTCAACCGGAGCTTTCTTCGCACGAAGAGCGAATAGGGAGGACTTTAGAACCTTTTTCTTCTACGCTCTCGCTGCGCTCGGTTTTTCGTTGATCGTTCAAGTAATAATTATTCGGCTGATTCCGGCTATCTTTGGCGTCTCGCCCGCGGAACTGACTCCCTTGTCCGGTATTCTGGTCGCGGTGCCGGTCGGCACCTTTGGCACGGCCTTTTTGACGGGCTTCCTTTTTCCCATTGGTTCCAAGTGCGTTCGGGGACCGGACGACCGCTTCATCGCGCGAATGTACGCTGTTGAGGCCCTGGGCAGCCTGATCGGCGGCTTGACGCTGACTTTTGTTTTCTTGCGCTTTTTGTCTCCTACACATATTGCGGCCCTGATGGCGCTCTTCATTGCATCCGCCGTGGTCCTGTGCGGGTGGCGTTTCAAATTGAGAGGGCCGCTCATCAGCGGGCTTGCTCTCGCTCTGCTCGGGGTTGCATTGCTGTCGCCCATTGGGCGCTACGCGAGTGATTGGTCTGTGAAATCCAGATGGGGGGCCCTTCATCCGGGCCTCAAATTGATGATTTCACAGCCGACGAGATATCAGCAGGTTGAAGTGGGTCTGCTGGCGAAACAGTTCTCACTTTTCGGCAACGGCAAGATAGTGACTTCTTTTCCGGACCCATACACATCTGACCGCATGGCTGCCTTGATCATGGCCCAAGACCCTCAGGCGAAAAGAATTCTGCTGATCGGCGGGGGCATCGGCAGCTTCCTGGGTTCATTACTTCAGTATCCAGTCGAGCGGGTGGACGTTGTGGAGCCTGACCCTGCCGTGCTGGACATTGCTTCACGATATTTTGCTCCCTCAGAGGCCAAGGCACTTGAAGATCCTCGTGTGCGGATGATTTTTTCCGACGGCAGATTTTACGTAAACCGCCTCAGTGCCAATGAGTATGATGTCGTCGTCTGTACGATGCCCGATCCGGTCTCGTCCTTTTGGAATCGTTACTACACCCTGGAGTTTTTTCAGTCGATATCAAGGGCTGTGGGGCCAAGAGGCATCCTTGTGACCGGAGTGACCTCGGCCGAAAACTTTTGGGGAGCGGAAGTAGCCTCATACGCGGGTTCGATCTATCATACGCTGAGGCAGGTATTCCCCGTGGTGCAAGGCACTCCGGGTGACTCTACGCTCTTCTTCGCTTCATCCGCAGCAGATGTGATCAGTCTCGACCCTGAAATCCTAAGAGATCGCTACCTGAGCCTGGGAGCGGTTCCCTTCAATCCGGATGCATTCGCAACCATCCTTCCGGTCGCCAGGACCAAATTTGTGCTTGATCAACTGGAGCGTTCTCCATCAGTCATAAATACCGACCTCACTCCGATTTCCTCCTCCCTTGCAATGATTCTCTGGGGTCGCTTCTCAGGATCGGACTGGATGGGAGTCCTTAATACGGTCCGTCGCGGAGGCATGACGGTCTATCTGATCCCGATTATCTTCTTTCTCGTGGCCCGGATAGGTTTTCGATGCAGGTGGGGGCCGAGAGCAGGCGCGGAAGCGAGATTCCGAGCATTATTGGCCGTGGCGGGAGTCGGCGCCGGGGCCATGGGGGTGCAGATCGTCCTTATTTACAGCTATCAGAGTTTATTCGGATATGTATTTGAAAGGATAGGTCTTCTTGCAGGCCTGTTCATGGCGGGTTTGGCCGCGGGGAGCTACGTTACCGGCCGGGTTTTGCCTCGAATTGAGGCCAAGGAAAAGGTCCTGGCCCTGGTTCTGCTCATTTTCGGCCTCTTTTGCTTGCTGCTGACACCGGGTTTGCAACTGCTCGCAGGGTACAAACCGTGGCTGATTGAACTCAGTATCTGTGCCTTGGTGCTCGTCTCAGGCATGCTCACAGGAGTTCCTTTCCCACTAGCCGCGTCCAGACACCTGGAGCTAACGGGTAATGCAGGAGTGACTTCCGGCTGGACAGACGCGGCGGACCATTACGGCGCAGCGCTGGGAGCGGTGCTGACGGGCGCGATTCTATTTCCTCTGCTGGGAGCGGGCCGAGCCTGTGTTGTGCTGGCCGCGATACTCGTCACTCCCGTGGTCTTGATCGCATTTGAAATGCTGTTTGGCCGGATCGAACCGGCGTTCGCGAAGTATAGGCCGCGAACACGAGTATCGTTCCCATACGTAAGAATCTCGTGGTTCCTTTGTTGCGCTGTGGCCGCATCCTTCACTTGGCATACCGTTGTCGGCGCGCCCGGCGTGAGCCCGACGGTCCGGTTTTCCGAGGCTGAACTCAAGAAAGTCTCCGGCTCCGAGAGCTTCACTTTTGTGGACAAACCCTACCCACATTACATAGGCAGCTCCCAGACCGAGCCCGGCTCTACCGTTTCTCTGAGCACAGCGCCGGTTGCCGGAGATGTCCGCGGTTACGGAGGCCCGATCAATCTGCTGTTGTCGCTCTCCGAGAAAGGCATAATCCGCGGAATCACGCTTGTGGAGTCACGGGAAACACCATCTTACATCAAAGGAATCAACGACTGGCTGGCAAAATTTCGAGGACGTTCCGTGCTGGAGCCGCTGCATTCCGAGGTGGACGCACTGACCGGAGCAACGATCTCGGCGCGGGCCGTCACTGCCACACTTGAAAAGACAGGACAGCGTATCGCGACGCCTGTGCTGGGCCTCCCTGAGCCGACCCGAGCGGCGGACTCTGGGAAGCTGTCGCTAGATGCGGTGAAAGACGTGCGACTTTGGGCTACAGTGCTTCTCCTAATCTTTTTCGTATTTGCATTCCATTCGCGGTTGCGGGTCCTCAGGACTATCAGTCTGCTGGCTTCCTTGCTTGTGCTCGGGTTCTGGCTCAACGCGCCGTTCACCTGTCTGGATGCGGTCGCATTCTTAAAAGGAGAGATACCCGCGCGTGGGATTGTATGGCGGAATACTTTGTTTATAGCCGTGGTCGGCATCTCGATTCTGTGGGGCCAGGCGTTCTGTGGTTTCCTCTGTCCCTTTGGCGCGCTACAGGAGATTCTCTCTGTGAAGAGGCTCCGACAAAGGGCCTCTCCCCCTGTGGAACAGGCCGGACGGTACGTAAAATTCGTGGTCCTTGCCTTGCTCCTGAGCCTTGCCCTCGTGACAGATGATACTGTTTGGTTTTATTTCAGCCCGCTCCAACATTTTTTCCGGTTGAGCATGGATAATTGGGTGTGGGCGCTGGCGCTGGTTTCGCTCGCGGCTTCGATGGTATACTTTCGGTTCTGGTGCCGTTACTTGTGCCCCGCTGGCGCGTTCTTTGCCATTTTCAACAAGATCAGTCTGCTGAGGAAATGGTCCCCGCGACCGATTCCATCTCGCTGCGACCTGGGCGTTAGTTTTCCCGAAGACGTGGATTGCATCCGATGTCATCGGTGCCTTTTCAAGGATGATACAAGTGTCGAGCAGGAGTGAAGAGAGATGAATCTGTCGGAATGGCGCCGCATCCAGGAGCGACCCACGGACATGCTTTTCATCGCGATACTTGTCCTGTCATGCCTGCTGGCTATTGGAGGACTGGGCGCGGGCCTGGAACGGCGTGAAGCGCTTTCTCTGACAGGCGGCCCGCGAAAAGTGGATGTGGTCAAGATTCGCAAGCAGATTTCCGATGGGGACCTCTCTTCACATAAGGCGCTGTTTTACAAGAAGGTCCCGGAATAACGTGCCCCTGGCTTGCATTCGCGTGCTTCATGCGCGGGCGATGCTTCATCGCCTGATTCGCCGCGAAGAGAGCTCTCTTGCGCGAATTTCCGGCGCGGCGCAGAACGGCTGCTGCAGGCGCCGGCGGAGTCATGGCAAATCCCCGAGACTCAAATAGGAAGACCGGATGCTGACAAAGTTTGCACACTTGTCAAGCAGGCTTTGGCATGATAATTCTTCATTGAGTACATCAAGCAAGGTGGGCCGTCGAATTATTGATCGGTCCTGATGCGAAGGGAAGGCAAAACCTCCTTGCCAGGACACAGGTAAAAGACCCCAAAAGAGAGGAAAAAATCATGGGCATCCTGGATTTTGTTAAGGGCGAACTTATAGATGTAATAGGCTGGCTCGACGATACCGGCGATACCCTGGTTTGGCGGTTCCCTGATCAGGATCATCAGATCAAAATGGGGGCCAAGCTTACAGTACGCGAAGCACAGGCCGCTGTTTTCGTTAATGAAGGTCAGATCGCGGATGTGTTCAGCCCAGGGTTGTACAGCCTCACGACCCAGAACATGCCCGTGATGACAACTCTGAGGTCCTGGAAGTACGGGTTCGAGTCTCCGTTCAAGGCTGAGGTCTATTTCGTCAGCACCCGCAATTTCCTTGATCTGAAATGGGGCACGCAGAATCCTGTGATGGTGCGGGATCCTGAACTGGGCGCAGTGCGTTTGCGGGCCTTTGGGACATACGGCATACGTGTGACCGATCCGGGCCGCTTCCTCAAAGAAGTCGTAGGGACTGACGGAGCATTCACCACGGAAGACATCGAAGGACAGCTACGCAGCATGCTCGTATCGGTCTTCACCGGTATGTTGGCCAAATCGCAAATTGCCGCGCTGGATCTTGCCGCGAATTATCCCACTATCGGTGACAAGGCGCGAGAGACCATGGAGCCTGATTTCCAGGGATACGGACTGTCGCTGAGCAGGTTCGTTATCGAGAACATATCGTTGCCACCCGAGGTCGAGAAAGTGCTGGATGCTCGTTCCCAGATGGGGCTTGCAGGCGATTTGGGAAGATACACCCAGTTCCAGACCGCTCAGGCGATTCCCGAGGCAGCCAAGAGTGGCGGGGCCGGCGGCGCCATGGGATTGGGCGCGGGCATTGCCCTGGGCCAGCAGATGGCAGCTTCAATGGCATCGAACCTTTCGCAACCACAGAGGCCTCAACCGGCCGAGGCGCCGCAACCGGCAGCCGGTAAACCCTGTCCAAAATGCGGCACGGCCAATGCCGCGGGGGCAAAGTTCTGCTCGGAATGCGGCGCCCCGCTCCAGCAGAATTGCCCGCAGTGCGGAAAGCCGGTCGATCCTACAGCGAAATTCTGCCCCGAATGCGGCAAGGCGCTGAAATAACAGGAGTTTGGAGGAAACTTTTTTGCAAAAAAGTTTCCTCCAAACCTCCTTCAAAAAACTCCTCATATTATGGCGTCCTTAATGCCTCCGGCAGCCGGACGCATGAAACCCGTGCCAATGTCAACCTACGAAACACGGTTACTTGGGTGCCGATACGCGCGTGCGCGGGAGGATAAGCCTCTCTCTGACTCTCATACCAATTCGCATCCAAATCCCCCCGTTCCCCCCTTTAATAAAGGGGGGTTAGAGGGGATTTGCTTACAAACTTGAAAGCGAATTGGTATCAGTCGCGCCGCAGCCGAATAGGAGTTTTCTGAAAGGCTGCTGCCGAGGGCTTGCCATCGAACTGCCCACTACGAAACTATTGGTCTGGGGAGGAATCGCAGTAAAGGACATTGCTCACAGAGCGGCCGTCTCTTGCAGTAGTAATGTCCGACCGCCACGAATTGTGCATGGAAATCATTAAACAAACCGACATCCATTGGCAGGTGGGCATGGAATAAATGCTGGATGGTGTCGTAGTCAGCCTTTTCCGAGATGAGCCTGTGTCTCGCCAGGACTCGTTTCGTGTACGCGTCTACCACGAAGATCGGCTTCGAGGCCGCATAAAGAATGATGCTGTCTGCGGTCTCTTTGCCCACGCCTTTGACTGACAGCAATTCCGACCTGAGAGATTCCAGCGGCGCTGAAAAAAGCGACCCCAAGTCTCCCTGATGGTTCTCGACCAGATGGACCACAAAATTGCGCAGCCTGACCGCCTTTACGTTGTAGTAGCCCGCGGGTCGTATTAATCGAGCGAGATCATCAATCGGCAATGAATAGAGGCTGAACGGGTCCAGGACCGAAGCCTCTTTCAGGTTATGTATCGCCTTTGCCACATTTTTCCAGGCCGTATTTTGCGTGAGAATCGCTCCCACACAGACTTCGAAGGGTGAATCGGCAGGCCACCAGTTACGATGGCCGAATCTCGCGTGCAACTCCGCGTAATAAGCCATCAGTAATTCTCGGATATTGGTTTTTCGGGGCATTCGGCAGTTCCGCTTCATTGAACGTTCGGAAGATTTAGAGGAGCAAGAAAATCTACTATGCCCGGCTCCGGAAGACAACCTGCGAAGCACCATGCAACGCAACTCTTCTGCTTACAAGCGGTGAAAGATTGTCATTGCGGCCCTGCTGAAAAGCGGGGGAAGCAATCTCCCTGTCTAGGGGATTGACCAGTGGACCGTCCCGCGCAGAACGCGGGATTGCCGGTCGTTTTCCAATAGACAGGCGGGACGCCTGTCCCACCACTTACCTCTTGCAATGACAATTTGAAAGCATCGCTTTGCTGCGATAGTTTGTTCTCATTAAACAATGTTTGACCATATCAAAAAATTCGTTGAAAAAAATTGTAGGAACGCCTAGCATGAGAATTAGGAGGGCTAGGGTTCCATGCCGAAAGAAATCGAGCAAAATGTGCGTGCCCTGGAGATCGGAAAGAGTGTCCGCAAACTCCGCATCCAAAATGGTCTTACTCTCCAGAATGTGTCCGATCTGACCAATCTTTCCAAGCCTCTGTTGTCCCAGATAGAAAATGACATGGCGGCCCCTCCTATCGCCACACTATTGAAGATCTCAGGGGCCCTAGGCGTTGACATAAGCTATTTTTTTCAGAGGAACTCCGTCCCGGACCGGATTTCAGTGGTGCGGCGGAACGAACAGCGGGAAGATATGCGCCTCATGCGTGGCCAAGAAGCCAAGGCCGGTTACCGATACGAGTCTTTGGCTTATTCCATGCCGGATAAGCAGATGGAACCCTTTATCGTTGAAATCGAGCCCAGGTCCGAGGATGAGCTTGCGTTCTACAATCACCGTGGAGAAGAGTTTCTCTATGTGCTGAGCGGCTCCATGGAATTCAGAGGAGCGGACCGGATCATCAAACTGGGCCCGGGAGAC
>DATJPW010000348.1:0-8017 GCA_035506215.1 Desulfomonilaceae bacterium | reverse complement strand
CCTGTATTCTTGTATTTCAGCCGCGACCGAACCAATTACGGTGAGATCTCGTTTTAACACAGGATAGTTGAAACTGGCACGATAGCACTTCACAGCCGCATCCCAATTGTCTAGAGCAAGCAGAATTTGAAAACCAGATAGTTCGAAGCCCAGGGATATCCGGGCGCATCCCGAAAATAGATCAACGGTTCCCATGATATCCCGTTCGCGCTTCCGACATACGACCTTTAGTGCGAAAGCTATCTGCCGTCAATCATTTTCGTCTATATTTTGAGCTGCTGGAATTACTCAAAGAGTATGGAGCCTGATGAACAGTATTTGTCCATGAGCAGCTTCCGAGTGCTTTCAGGGTAAGACTTGGGCCAAAGAGGAAGGTCCTGTCCGAGGAGAAGAGCGCGCTATGTCTCCAGCTTAACAAGTCGCATATATTCGGGAGGTAGGCAGTAGGTTCTCTATCGGGGAGCTGGCTTTGCCAGGTCGCCCGTACTGCTACCCGCATCAAGAGCGACCTCATGTTCTGCGGCGTCGTCTTTTACTTTAATGGACCACCGCCCTTCTTGATCCTTGTCAAATGTTTTTCCCCTCAATGCGTTCAATATTCTCCAAAGAGAATTTATGCTGGTGATTTCGCCGAGCTCTTTAAGTCCTCTTTGAATCTCTGGAACGGTCGAAGGCCCACGGTTTTCTATTATTAGGTGTACAAGATCGGGTATGGTTAACCCTACTTGTTCGTTGTCCGCTCCTTCCCCGACAAGCGGAGGCCTGTCCTGCTCTATGCGTTCAAGTAATTCATCACAGTATTTTATTCGTTCTTCGATCTTCAATACTTCTTCTTTGGCATGAGCGAAAACTATCTTTGCCTCTTGAAGTTTAAGCTGTAATCGGTCGCGCTCTTCTCTCAGAAAATCCTCTGCAGACGACATGAATAATCCTCCTCGGCGGATTCATACATATCCATTATCAAAAGGCCAGAATGTTAACTGATCTACCCACGTCATGTACCACTTCTCAAGTTAGAGGTACAGTACGTTTTCCTCCTGAAAACGTCAGAGGATCCCCTGGTTCCGCGTGGACGATCAGCGTTCCGAGTATGCCCTCGGAAGCTCGCGGTCGGTAATTCGATGAGCTGTTGAGTTTTAAGCAATAAACCTTCATGCGGCGTAGCCATTTAAGTAGTGAATCAAGAAGTCCATGGTAATCTAAGGTCTGTCCAGTGTGGCACGAACTGCTTGCAAGAACTCTTTCACTTTGAGTGGCTTGGTTATCATGCCCTTCGTGTGGCTCTCGAGAAACTCTCTAGTCGATTCATCAATTGAAAAACCGCTGACAATGAGGATTTTTGTACCGGGATATATCTCTAGAAGCTTCTCCGCGCATTCTTTTCCGCCCATACCCGGCATCAGGAGGTCCAGTATGACTAGGGAGATTCGCTGAGACTCTTTGGCAAAAATCTTCAGGGCCTCAGCCCCATCTCTTGCAGCAAGTACCTTGTACCCTGCCATGCTCAATAGCTCTTGGGCCCAAGCCCGTATCAAAGATTCATCGTCCACCATAAGAACCGTCTCGGTACCAAAGGCCGGCATTTCAGCCGTTTTGTCCAGATCCGTACTGACGTGAATCTCAATAGCGGGCAGGTAAATCTCAAATGACGTCCCAATTCCAATTTGGCTATGGCACACTATGTGGCCTTTGTGCATCTTCACTATTCCGAACACCATGGCCAGTCCCAGTCCGGTTCCTTCTCCAGCCTTCTTTGTGGTGAAGAAGGGCTCAAAGATTCGGTCAATCACGTCGTCGGCGATTCCATGGCCCGTGTCTGAAAGGATGAGAGCAACATAATCGCCAGGTTTGACCTCTGGGAACTTCTGGGTGAATTCCTTTCCTAGCGTCACGTTCTGAGTGCGTAGAGTTAGTTTTCCTCCTTGCGGCATCGCATCCTTAGCATTTATTGCAAGGTTTAAGATCACGTGTTGGAGTTGTGCAGGATCAGCGTAGACTGTCTTGATGTCCTTCGACAGAGAGAGCTCAATCTCAATCATCTTGGGAATCGTGCGTCTTAAAAGCTCTGAGGATTGGCCAACAACATCATTGATGTCAACGGGCCGGAGCTTCGTCTCCACCCTTCGGCTAAAGGTCAGGATTTGATTAACCAGCTTTGAACCGCGAACCGCGGATTCGCGTATGGCCTGCAATCGTCCGTACTCGGAACTGCTCTTATCTTTGCCCAGGAGTACAAGGTCAGCGTAACCAAGAATAACCTGAAGAAGATTGTTAAAATCATGGGCGATGCCGCCGGCTAATGTTCCGATCGCTTCCATTTTCTGGGCCTCTCTCAATTGTCTTTCGAGGGCCAACTGATGCGTAATGTCGCGAACGGTTGAAAGAGCAATTGCTCCCCAAGCAGGATCGTGAGTGAGAACTGAATCAACTAACGCATCTACAACTCTCCCGTCTTTCCTCAAATACTTGTATGGGAGCTCACGAGCTTCCTTCTTGTCCCATAAATGGGCAAGCCTCCTAGCCATAACTTTTCGGAATTCCGGCGTGAGGAAAGACGCCAGAGAATGTCCGACAGCTTCTTCAGTGGAGTAGCCCAGTTCTCGGGTCCAATTTGAGTTGACACTTCGTATTACTCCTCGCTCGTCAGTACATTGCATCATCATGGGAGCCGCATCGTAAATCTGCCGGAACCTTGCCTCGCTTTCTCGAAGAGACTCTTCGGCCCGCCGACGTTCGGCGATTTCCTTTTCGAGGACTTCCTGATGCCTCTGACTCAACTCGAGTCGCGCTTTCTCAAGGGTTAGATCCTCGATAAGAACAAGCACAAACCTTTCCTTGAGTATCCTTATGGACCGAAATATCATGCGAGCCCATCTTTTGCGCTGCCCGACATCAAGGATCCCCTTCCCAACTCTGGACCTCCTGTCATTAAACACCGTGTCTAGGATCGCCTGGGCCCGTGTCGCTGATCCCCCTGGAAACAGGCTCGAAAAAACAGTGCCTACAATGTTTTCATAATCAGGCTTTATTTTCCGCCACGCTTCATTCGCAACAGAAATTGTGAATGATTCGTCCACTAGTAGAGCTGGTACGGGAAGAGACTGTATCAATCTACCAAAAGTGGTCGCCCAAATGTCGCTTCGCACATCAAAGCTGCCTGAGCCAGTTATGTCTTTTGTGAATAGTGATGTGAGATCAATCGTCTCTGTTGGTTCATGAAGATTCCGGAATGTTACTGGATGCTCTCCAGAACCGAGAGTGGCACCAAAATCGTCCAAGTTCGCTGGCCCCGACTCCTTATATGAGTGTACAGCCGATGCTGACAGCATCGCGTCTAACTCGACGACCTTCTGGCGCAATTCGCTCAGCTCCCGAATGAGGTCTTCTTTGCTCTTGGTTCCATCCATCATATCAATCTAACCTCAGCGGTCATAGTAAACTCCTTCTCTTGGGATTACCGCAATGTCCCCTAGACGACTGATCCTATGGCCATCACAAATGCCGGTCAAGAAAAAGTGCTGCGTTGTGGGAAAAAGATCGATTTCGGTCCAAGCGGCGGCAAAATTATACATCCGCACTCCGCCAGGTTTTTCACAGGCATTTCATATCTAGAGGACATTCTTATCACTTAAGTCCCTCTACAGACATTGCCATACGCCAAATCTATGACCGGCTTCGCTCTCAATCTAGCCTCTTCCTGATCCAAAATATTGGTAACGTCAAAAATCACTTGAGCCTGCTTCATGGAATTTTTTTAGTTTACTTTTGGCACTTTTTCCCGCTTTTTTACAAGATAGGTAAGTTTTTTCAGACCCCAGCCATTGGCCTTGGTGATGCCCCCGCCAATTCAAAAGAATAATGTTCCTTCGAGGAGGCTTATTCAGCAGGAAGATATGGTGTGGTATTCAAAATATTCCAGGCACGTGGCCCCTAATTGCACGACTCGCCGTTTCTTTTTCAATGCTCTGTCTCACCCTCTAATTTCTATCGGGTGCGTGGAGGATACAAGTAATTGTAACCGGCGTCCAAAAGGAAAATGGAAAACCTGTCCTCTGAAATTCTTATATATTGCATCCTAATCAGCTCATCGAAACCTTCATTCAATTGATCTTGCAAGTCTCTTTCCCATCGCCTCGTTTTTGACTCAAAGGAAGGCCAAGACAACGCTTCCTTTCTTCCAATCTTATACAGCTTGAAGACTTCCATTATTTCTTTTGACACTGGCAGCATATCCAACCTTCCTCAAATATTTTGTATAGACCGGACGATGCAATTATGCAGCGGTCTTCGCACCTCCATACTCTCCCCTTCATCTGAGTAGATGCGATGGAGGCGGTTTTTGATCCAAGAATTAAGATGTCCGAGGTCGCTCAGAATGAATCCTCTCCCCTTCCTCACATCGTTCTACGCTTAGCCGTTTGCACCGTACGCGATTTTTCCATATGGGTAGCGGTAAGCGGATTATTTAGAGATTGAATTCTCTACGATCATAAAAAGGGGTTATGGATTGCTATTTCCATTCACCTTATGACCAGCTTCGCCTCAACAACAGCGAGAAGATTGAGCGTCCAATAGGTGCCGCACTTTCTGATCCCCGCATTCGTCCTGTTTCAACCACTGTCACGCTGGGTTTTGAAATTTTCCACATTTGCGAGCCCGAGTAAGCAAGCTGAATCGGAAGAAGGTTTTGACGAAATTTAAAGGGATGCTTGGCTTAAAGGGATAGAGCCCTTACTTAAGGATCAGATCACACTGTTCCATTGTCCTGAATCGCTGAGCGTCAAGAGACTAATAAATTCGTTGAGGACCTTCCGATCTGTAGAAGAAAGGTCCAGCAACTCGAAACCGGCCACGAAGTACTTAATTTTCTTACCCTCCTCTGAAACCCATCGGCATTTGGCAATTACCAGCAGAGGGTCCGCATTCATGAACGAATCTATAGGCAATTGAAATGTTGTAACATCGCCGACCTCATATTCGATCCCTGCGACCCGAAGCCCCGTTTCAGAGATATCTCTAAGTATCCCGTAACTCGCTGAACTTGCGTCATATACAGGCAGCCTCACTGATAGGCTTACCCTCCGAGCTTGTCGTTGCTTTAGTTGGTCTATTCTTTGTCGGTACGACGCAAATCGTTCATACATGTCTTCATGTGTAACTATTTTGGCGTGGACCAGCTCCTTGAAAAGCCTTTGGAGTCCCTTGAGGGTAAGCCTGTGTTTCGCCATCAACTCGGTCTCACTCAGGCCCGAACGGATATCTTCATTTATAGAGTTTGCCCTAATGGTGCGCTTCATTCCACAAGGTCTCCACGTATCGGAGCAAGCGTCCCGTAATAGAAAGGGGACTGCGAGAAGTTACTAACGATTGCTACAGAATGAACTCGTACTCTTTCTTGTTCAAATTCTTCATCGGTGCGTTGCAATGAGGGCACTTTTCGAGCGTCGTATAGGTCACTTGATTACAAGAGGAACATTTAAATATAGGCATGTAAACAGTCTTGGCCAAAGACCTGCGTTGCTCCAGCTCGGTCGGAGACATGAAGCCTGCCCAAATAAGTTTGGAAATGACCTTGAGGATTTCATGCGCTGAAAGTGAGTACTTGTGCATTAGGCCAGAATCATCCATTCCCGCTCTGATGTCCAAGAGGAACTCGCTAGCCTTAACCTGTCGCTTCGCCACCGCTTCTCTTCCCTTTTTCCGAAACCAACGATTACGAGTATGGCAAAATAGATTGCGCCACGATAATGTTTTGTCACTAAAGGTCTGCGTTCCCAATTTCCACAAATTGTCTGATGCTAGATGATCTATGGACAGCTTGCGATCCGGTTCAAGGTGTACCTCCCTCGACAAAATTGGTTTATTATCCAACTTAGTGTCACGCAAGATTTGGGCCAAAACCGAGGGTTGGGCGTCCTTCATTAATATTTCCTAGGAATATTAGTACAATAGACCGAACCAGTGGAAGGTAATTCGAACGGAGCATCTTCCAGAGAAACGAACTTTGAGCTGTTTCGACTCATTGAACGCCGTCCATTCCAGACAACTCTTGTAGAATTAGGTGCTTAACTGTGAGCCTAAGCCGCTCATGTGAGATTGGACAGGAACCTATTCATAGAGGATTACGTGACCTGCGGAAAATTGTTGAGGAACCGATTTTGGTAGAGAGGCTTCTCGATACGGTACAAGCGAGGATGAAGCACGCCGATAGGGTGGCTTAAGCTCTGTCATGAGAGACTAAAACGAGGGATACCAATGGGAACGAATTCTCTCAAAGAGGACAGAGAAAAACTAATGCAGGAAACCAGGGAGTCCCGGTTGCTTCTGTGGGAATTGATACGACTGAGGCATCCGCAGTGGAAATTGACCCAACGGTTGATCTCAGCTGATGAAATCTCCGAAGAGCTGAGGGAAGTGTTGGGCGGTCCCGCTGGGTACAGAAAGCCCACATTCAAGAGATGGCAGCGTATGCGGTTGTGGCCCCCTCCGGAAATCCTTCAGGATCGCCAAGAGCAAGTTTTGGAACACCAGAATGACTGAGCTACGTGCAAGAGACCATTGGCCTGCCCCCCAAAAACTGGTCCAGGTTCTGAGTTAGTGTAAGGTAGGACATGGGCCTAACAAGGAGGGCAGAATGAAGCGGAATCGTTTTAAAGTAGAGGAGATAATCAGGATACTTTGTGAGGCGGAGGTTCACCTGTCACGGGGCAAGAGCGTGGCCCAGGTGAGCCGGGAGTTGGGGATTATGGAACAGACGTACTATCGCTGGAGAAAAGAGTATGGAGGGATGAAGGTCTCTCAGGCCAGGCGCTTGAAGGAGCTTGAGCAGGAGAATGCTCGCCTGAAGCGAGCGGTTGCCGACTCTTCGCATGAATTGAAAAAACTGGCAGTGAGGTAAGCGAAACTGGCGGTCTCCGAATCTCGGTCCAAAAAAGTTTTGCTGATTCGTCATACTTTTGGATGCTATAATGGCGTTCAAAAAGGAAGCTACGTGAATTGGCCAGAGACGAGTTACCCAGAGTTGAGGGTACAATGGCAAAGCCAACTATAGATGCCAGGCAGACATTGGAGGACATTCGGGCGGGTCTGGATGATTCTGCCCTCATGAAGAAGTATAACCTTTCGGCCAAAGGGCTTGCAGACCTTTTCCAAAAACTGTCATCGATCGGCTTGATCAGATGGCTGAACGCTCAGGACATTGTAGGTGATATTAAAGAAGGCATGCCAGATGAGCACCTCATGGAGAAATACAAGCTGTCATGGACCGGACTCGAAAGCCTTTTCTCAGAGCTGGCCAAGGCAGGTGTTTCGGTGCCACCCGGGCATCATGCGCGAGCCAGGATCAAGAGGCAAATAAGTCAGCCGCGCATTGTTCACGATATCCACTCAGGAATGACCGAGGCGCAATTGATGGAGAAATATGAGCTGTCTTCATGGAGTATCCAAAGGGTTCTTGGGAAGCTCCTCGCTGTTGGTGCCATAACGTTAGAAGAAATGGCCATCCTTTGTCCCGACGACAACCAAACGCTGACCCTGCGCGAGATGCGAAAGTACGAGAGAAGCTTTCCGGTCGTGTCTATGGCAGTGTATGAGCAGGGAAAACCACAGATTAAGGGGTGGCTCCTTGACATCTCGGAAAAAGGATTCGGAGTAACCGGAATTCCGTCTGAAGTCGATGATCTCAAGACCCTTACGATTGCCCCTGAGGAGTTGAGCCTTTTCGAGCCGATTACCTTGCAGGCCGAATGCCGATGGTTCAGGCCCGGCGACCTTGATATAGATTGCACGGCAGGGTTCGCAATAACCCATATCTCAGAGCCCAGCTTGGAACAATTTCGCGATATGCTGGAATCCATGACAGAGGCTTTACCAAATTGATGAATATGCCTTCAACGGTGGCCTACCCAGGTCCTAAGTTGGTACGCGGTAAAACTTGGTCCAAGCATCAAGATTGTCCCTCAGAAGAAAAAATTGCTATACCTCAAACTTAAGAAGTGATACACAGGCCGCCGGCATG
>DATJPW010000347.1:0-7379 GCA_035506215.1 Desulfomonilaceae bacterium | reverse complement strand
TACGAGCCTTTGCGTTTGCCGCCGGTCCTGATCTTTCACGGAACAGACGACGAGGTGTACGACCTCAAGTACGCTGAGAAGCTCATCATGGAGTTACACACCAGCGGGCGTGACTACGAAGCCTACATTTATCCCCACCAGAAGCATATGTTCAATGTGATGTACGATTTACAAAGAGAAAACCGGTTCATGAAACCAGTCATCCTCGATGCGTTCGGGCATTTGATTTCGTTTCTTTGCAGAGTCCTTCAATATCCCTGCAAATAAGTTGCGTGCACCATCAATTGGATAAATCGGTACCTGTCGGTCCAAGCCTATCGGCGGCTGCTTGGCCCCGAGCGCTCATATTCTGTCCGACAGGTGCTCGTCAGATCCATCAAATCCGGGAACGGTAATGACGGAAAGTCTATTATTATCGGATGCTTCAATGACCTTGTGATGGATCCCTTTGCCGATCACACATAGTTCGTTGGCGCCCAGCCTTTGCGTCCAAATCTTGTCTGTTGCAGGGTCAAAAAAAGTTAGGTTCATCCATCCGTCCAAGACAAAGTAAATTTCCTCAAATCCTTTGTGATAGTGGGCTATTGTCGGCTTGATATCCAGGGCAACCGCAATGTTGAGAAACGGATAATCATTGCCGATTAATATTTCTCGGAGCTCCCCGCACGTGGGAGATTGCTTGACGACATGGTCCTTATACAATTTTACAATCATGTTGGTGTTCCTTCCGTTTGGCGGGTTGAGTTAAGTAATCCGGTTGGAGGAACCATTCGGGATGTGTTCTATGGCCGCTTTTGCGGAAATGGCTGAGGGCACGCTTGCCGATCAGTGAAAATATATGACCAGAGCGGCCTATGGCGCGCAGTTTCTCAGCGACTGCCCGAACAAGTGTCTAAGCCGGGCGCCGGACTAGAGGCCATAAAGCTCTTCGCCGTACATCTTTATCCATTCACGGGAGAGCGCTTCGTGCGCCGCCGCAAGATCGTTTACTCCGAGCAATATAATGGAGCTGTCTCCCGCGCCTTTGCAGCCTATGCACGCATAGAGATATTCCACATTGATGCCTTTGCGTTTCAGCGGCCTCAAGATGGCATTGAGTCCTCCGGGATGATGAGGCGCCTCTGCCGCTATTATGTCTCGAATCGTCGGGGAGTGGCCCGCGCTTTCAAGGACACCGATAGCGCGAGAAGGATCGTTGGCCACAAAACTCAAGGTGCCTTCAGGCCCCATGGTCCTGACTATGAGGGCCAGCATATTAATGCCGTTGGCGCCCAGCAGCTCGCTGATCTCCGAGAGCGCTCCCGGCTTGTTTTCCAACGTGATGGAAATCTCCTTAACGCTTTCCATTCATAACCTCCGTTGATGCGACAGGACAGTCACCGCGCCTGGCGAGATTGTTCGTACGATGAGAAATCAGATTTCGCGTGAGGCGTATTCCGCGCCCGTGCTGATGGCCTTCTGGTTGGCCTGTATCAAGGATTTCCGTTTCCCTTCCAGGACCGTCTCAATCGCTTTGGCAACCGCCTTTTCCGAAACGATCCGTCCAATCCGGGTCACGGCCCCGAGCATGACCATATTCAGCACCTTATCGTTTCCCATTTCACGGGCCAAAGAATTGGCAGGGACCCGAATGACTCTGATATCGGTACGCGAGGGCTGCTCGGATATCAAATCACCGTTCAGGAAAAGCATTCCCCCGGTTTTCAACATGTTTTGGTATTTCAGCATGGAAGGATAATTCATTGCCACCACAAGATCGGGCGCTGACGCAATGGGGGAGGCGATCTCCCGATCCGAAACGACAACCGTGCAGTTGGCGGTTCCGCCACGCATCTCCGCACCATACGAAGGCAGAAAGGTCACATGCTTGTCCTCATTCATTCCCGCGAATGCAAGCACGTAGCCCATCATAAGCACTCCCTGGCCGCCGAACCCTGAAAAGACCGTCTTAAGCAACATCCTTTATTACCTTGAGAGGGAAGAATTGTGTCATGGTTTCGTCTACCCACCTGGCGGCTTCAGTCGGCGTCATTTTCCAGTTGGTGGGACACGGAGACAGGATTTCCACCATGGAGAAACCCTTGTCCGCGAGCTGAACCTCGAAAGCCTTTTTTATTGCCTTTTTTGTTTTCAAAATATTCTTGGGGTTGGACACGCTCGTCCTCTCGATATAAACGCTACCCGCTGCTATACCTAACATTTCGCTGAGGTCCAGAGGATAGCCGTCTCGCAGAGGAACGCGTCCTCCAGGCGACGTCGTGGTTTCCTGACCAATCACGGTCGTAGGGGCCATTTGGCCGCCTGTCATCCCGTACACAGCGTTGTTGACGAATATACAGGTGACCCTTTCGCCGCGGTTAGCCGCGTGAACGGTTTCGGCAGTCCCTATGGCAGCAATGTCGCCATCACCCTGATACGTGAAGACCACGCGATCAGGCAATATTCGCTTGATTCCCGTAGCCACGGCAGCAGCTCTACCGTGAGGAGCTTCCGCCATATCCACATCAAGGTAGTTGTAGGCCAAAACAGCGCAACCCGCGGGTGGCACCCCGATGGTACGTTCCCGGATTCCCAGCTCGTCTATTACTTCAGCTACGAGCCGATGGATGAGGCTGTGGCCGCAACCCGGGCAGTAGTGGAACAGCGTCTCTTTCAGAGACTCCGGCCTGGAAAAAATCTTCTTCAATTACTCACTCCCTTTCGCTGAGGGTCGGCTTATCGCCTAGAGATGGACAACTCCCGAAACCGGTCGGTTAAACCCTAATGTCAGGTCGAGCCAACACTCTTGAGGCGGCCGGTCGAGGTGCCATTGGAGGCACGACCACGGGCAGCCTCCATTCGGTGGTATTTGCTGGAAAGCACCCTGGCGATCTCTTCCGGGGTGGATACGACCCCACCGGGTCGCCCATAAAAGGAAACATCGCAGCGACCTTCCACTGCCAGCCTAACATCCTCCACCATCTGACCGGTACTCATCTCGAACACCACTATGTGGTCCACCGTGCGGCTGAGACGGGCAAGTGGTTCCGATGGGAAGGGCCACAGAGTCTTGGGTCTGAAGAGGCCAACTTTTAAGCCCATTTCTCTTACTCGGTGGACCCCACCTTTGGCAATGCGTGCGGCTGTGCCGTACGCAGCGATTATAAGATCCGCGTCCTCGACCAGATACATCTCCTGGTCGACGATCTCCTGGGTGATCATTTCGTATTTCCGAGCGAGCCGCCAGTTGAGTTCTTCTTCGAGGTCTGGGTCCAACCACAGCGAACGAATGATGCGACTTGGGCGATTGTGAGCGCCGTCAAGTATCCATTCCTTCGGAGGCAGAGAAGCCGGATCTATCGGTTCCGGCAACACTACGGGCTCCATCATCTGCCCCATCATTCCGTCGCCTAGAATCATCACTGGTGTCCGGTAATGATCGGCCAGGTCGAACGCGGTCCTCGTCATGTCCGCGATCTCCTGTCCATAAGCAGGAGCCAGCACAATCACCCTGTAGTCCCCGTGGCCGCCTCCCTTGGTGGCCTGGAAATAGTCGCCCTGGGACGGGGCAATGTTTCCCAGGCCCGGCCCGCCGCGCATCATGTTGACCACAACTGCGGGAAGCTCCATTCCCGCCAGATATGAGATCCCTTCCTGCTTCAGGCTGATGCCGGGGCTGGACGATGAGGTCATGACACGAGCCCCTGCGACACTGGCGCCAATGACCATATTTATCGAGGCCAGCTCGCTCTCAGCCTGTACGAAGACTGCTCCGTCCATTTTGGCAAAGGCGGTGGCCATATACTCCGGGAGTTCGTTCTGAGGTGTGATGGGATATCCGAAGTAAGCCCGGCAACCGGACCGGACAGCGGCTTCTCCCAAAACATGTGTTCCTCGCATGAGGACTTTACGGGTCATGTTTTTTACGTTTCCTTTGCCTTGTCTTTCGGTTTATTCGATTCGTCTTTGGTTTGACGATAAACGTCTATGGCGACATCCGGGCAGGTGATGGCGCAGAGAGCACATCCCGTGCATTCGATTCGGTTGAGGTCCTTCAGTTTTTCATCTCGAAAACGCGCTGGGTAATACCCCTTTGTGTTAAGGTCTTCAGAGATAAAAATTCTCTTTTTGGGACAGACGTTAATGCACAGTCCGCAGCCTTTGCAGCGTTCTTTATCGATTTCTATGCGGCCTTTCAATGTGTTCTCCTTGGGGCTACAAGTTAAATTCATAGAATAAAGATTCACCTATGCAGTGTCAAACCAAAATCACAATTTGTCGCAACCATCCTGCTACAGGCGGTAACAGTTTGTCATCGCGTGCACAGCGAAGCAATCTCCTCCGCTTTGGAGATTGCCCAGTGGGACCAGCATCTTGCCGGTCATTCTCCTATAGACAGGCGAGACGCCTGTTCCACCATTCACTCCCCGCAATAACAACCGAGAGTGCGGTCTATCCCGCGCTTGATAAGCAATTGTAGTCTGTCACTGTTCCGCTGAAGACGATTCAATGGAGGCGGCCCAATATTCCAGATGATTCTTCAGAAGAGGATTTTTCGTGAGTTCAATGGATTTTCGGAACAGTTGCACGGCCTTTTCTTCCCGGCCCAGATCCATCAAAGTACTGCCCATCATCACTACCGAGGGAATGTAGTCCGGATCCAGCTCCAATGAAGCAGTATAATTCAAAATGGCCTTGTTCCTGGGCGCTTCGATAATGAAATCGCCGAGGTACACTCCGTAGCTGAAAACCGGCGCAAGCATTCCCGCGCGGCTCCAATCCATGATGCCCCTGAAAACGTAACCGCTTCGCATATACGCACTGCCGCGATTTACGTACGCCGCGTGCGATCGCGGGTTCTTTTCTATTTCCTTGGACCAGATATTGATGGCCACGTCGAATTGTCCTGATCTCGCTTTTCTAATACCTCTTTGGATGTCCTCGGATGCCGGCACTTCAAAATTACCGATCCCAACCATCAATATGGCTGCGAGCATCAAAGCAATCAGCCTTATCCCATTAGTTGACACTAGCTGATTCACAGCCTTCCACACATTTGAACTTTATTGCATGAAATTGCTTCCACCGCGGGTTCTCGCGATGACATTTATGCCCTGTAAAGGTATTATGCAGGCTCTACATAAAGTATACCACAATTTCACGTTTGCTTCTATCGACCGGCCCTATTCTGAGCCGAACTCTCGAAGAGGCCGCTTGTTGATTCCCGGAGCATGCTTATTTCATTGACATTTAAGTCGCTGCCATGTTACCATTGGTCACCCTGAAAAAAACAGGGCTGATGCAAGGTCGAGAGCCCGGCACTTCAACAGAATATTCATATTCGAAAGGCCGGGCTTTCGTTTGTACCGGATGAAGCATTTAGGGGGTCCGCCATGCCTGTTTCGACGAAAGTTGCTGATTTCATAGGGAGATCCTCCTGGATCAGGAAGATGTTCGATGAAGGTCCTCGCCTGAAAAAGGAGCATGGAGCTGAAAACGTCTTCGACTTCAGCCTCGGAAATCCCAATCTTGACCCGGCGAAAGGGGTGAAAGATGCTATCCTGGCCGCTGCGGCGGATGACACACCGGGAATCCACGGTTATATGCCGAACGCTGGGTTTCCTCACGTGCGTGCTGCTGTAGCCGCTAAAATAAGACAGGATGAGGGCGTGGACCTCAACGAAAACCATATCGTAATGACGGTGGGAGCGGGTGGCGCAGTGAACGTGGTCCTCAAGACCATTCTGAATCCAGAGGACGAGGTGATTTTTCCCAAACCTTTTTTCGTAGAATATGTCTTTTACGTGGATAACCATGGTGGGAACGGTATAATAGTCTCGACAACAGAAGATTTTTCGCTGGATCTTGATGCTATTGAGGCCGCTATCAATCCCAGAACCGCGGCTGTCATGATCAACTCTCCGAACAATCCCACCGGCAGAGTTTATAGCGAGAATAACATTCGGGAACTGGGAGCCCTTCTGGAGCGCAAGAGCAAAGACATCGGCCGGCCGATCGTCTTGATCTCGGACGAGCCTTACAGAGGCATCATTTATGATGATGTCGTTGTTCCCAGCGTGTTAAAAGCTTATTCCAACAGCATTGTAGTCACGTCATTTTCCAAAGACCTCTCCCTGCCAGGCGAACGGATTGGTTATATCGCTATGAATCCTGAGATCGACAACGCCGGCCTGATGATGGAGGGCCTGATCCTGGCGAATCGAATCCTGGGTTTTGTCAGCGCACCAAGTCTGATGCAGCGCGCGGTCAAAAATGTTCTGCGGGATCTTGTAGACGTATCAATTTATAAGCGACGGAGGGACCGGCTTTATGAGGCACTGACTAGTTTTGGTTACGAATGCGTTAAGCCTGAAGGAGCGTTTTATCTGTTCCCCAAATCTCCCATAAAAGATGATGTAAGTTTTGTGGTCGCTCTTCAGAAAAAACTGATACTGACTGTTCCGGGAACAGGCTTCGGCGAACCCGGCTACTTCCGCATAGCATACTGCGTATCGGACGAGACGATCGAGGGTTCCCTGAAAGGATTCGAAGAAACAATTCGTGAGGTTCGCTCCTGAACAATTTTGTTCGAGTACTCAATATGTTAGTCCTGCTGTTCTCAATTATTCCGCTTGATCATTTTTGGAAAATCTCGGTGCCTTGTAGTCCGTAACTCCGGAGAGCTTCCCGATCTGGAGCTCGAGTTCGTGCAGTTTCGAGCCCACTTCCAGCATAAAGGCCTTCTGTGAAGTGATAACTTCTTCAAGGTCTTTAATTTTTTTGTCCAGGGCGCGGACTTCCTTTCCTGCTTCCGCTGGAGATTGTTGAGCGATCGCTGCTATATTCTTGCGCTCATTCTCGATACCGGTTCTAAGTAGAACCATGCCTTCTTCCAGAGGCGTCAGCCGATCCTTCACCTCGGCCACAGCGGATTCTTTGATCTTGGGAAGCACTTTCTTAACCGCCGCAAGCAGCTTATTATTATTTTCCGCGGTCTCTTTGCGGATTTCCTCGAAACCCTTGTTAAGGTCCTCAACATTCTTGGTGAGCATTGCTACGGTCTTCTTTGTAGCCACATTCTCCTTGTTGGCACGAGCAAATTCTTTGCTCTCTGCATCCACTCGCCTTTGAATTTCCGCGACAGCCTGTTCCAAACCTTTCAACTTTTTGCCCACCGTATCCCGTTCTTTTTGGGAATCCTGCGCCCAGTCGCGAAACTCTTCCAGTTTGTTGTTGATCGGATCTACCTTTGTTTTGATGGCTTCAGATATCCTGTCCTGCTGATCCTCGATTCTCTGGATATCCGCGCTGAAATCTTTTGGGGGCGCGAATTTCCCGGCAATTTCTCCGATATCCTTCTCCTGTTTTTGAACCTTCTTTTCGAGTTCTGCTATTTTTTG
>DATJPW010000346.1:0-5510 GCA_035506215.1 Desulfomonilaceae bacterium | reverse complement strand
CGACGGACTCCTGGCCTTTAGAACTCTGCGAGGAAATATCAATCCCCTTTTCCTGCATGACCTTGATTGTATTAGGCATGAGGAAGCCGGCGGGGTGACTCCCGATACTGAATGCGGTCAGCCAGCCCCGACCGTAATAATTGGCGAATCCTTCGGCCATGGGACTGCGACATGAATTACCGATACAAATGAACAGGACTTGTTTGACGACCATAAGATCGCTTTTGTGAAAGTGGCTCATGACCTATTTCAATTCTCAATGCGCCATCGCGGATGAAAATGGCTGGGGTAGCCACGATGAATTCGTAGTCTGAATTCATCGTGGGTTTTTCATTTGTGGTCGAAAGCCCACGACAAACCAAAAGCGGTTTGTCGTGCCTAAAACTTGATCTTCATGAAAGAGTGAATCCAGCGTTTGACTTTGCCAACCCAAGGATATCAACCTCAATGCATTTTCGGCAAAAAGCCGCAATCATGCACGATTTTTCTGAAATTACAGGCACTGCGCTTCCCGTGGTTCTTCTCATGGAGGTGGCACCATTCACGGTGGAAACACGGTGGAGTCCCCTTTACCACAGAATTCTGTATCCTGGCGGAGCAATGAGCAAAGACCTGATTCAGTCTTTATCAATTCGTGGTAAGCGTTGTCACTTTTCAGGATTAGGGCCTATAATTTCCCATACCCTCAAGCAAACGTTAGAATGGAAATATAGACTCATGATCATGTCCGCGCTACCGGCTGAATCCTGAGATCGGGCTAAGAAAGAAAAAGGATCCATGGAGTAAATATATGCTTAAGCCAAAAACGCTGGGCGAACTCAAAGCAAGCAGGTGGGGAACTCCGGCCATGCTGAAACGCACGATCAAAGACGAAATGCGGGCTAACCTCGTGCGAAAACTGGAAAATCGTGAATCCCTATTCTCCGGGATCGTAGGCTTTGATGACTCTGTCATTCCTCAAATCGTCAATGCTATTCTGTCGCGACACAACATGATCCTGCTAGGATTACGTGGCCAGGCCAAATCGCGGATTCTGAGGAGCCTGACGGACTTCCTGGACGACGAAATACCAGTTATGGCTGGTTGCGAGATCAGCGACAACCCGTTTGCTCCTTTGTGCCGCGCCTGCCGGATAACCCTGCAAGAGCAGGGAGACGTGGCTCCTGTCGAATTCCTCTCCAAGGCCGACCGATATGTTGAGAAGTTGGCAACCCCGGATGTCACCATCGCTGACATCATTGGGGATGTAGACCCAATCAGGGCGGCCCGTGGCGGACTTCATCTCTCTGACGAACTCACCATCCACTATGGACTTCTCCCTCGCTCCAACCGCGGCATCTTCGCTATCAACGAATTGCCCGACTTGGCCGGAAAGATTCAGGTGGGCTTGTTTAACATTCTGCAGGAGGGTGATGTCCAGATTAAAGGCTATCCGATTCGCCTGTTGTTGGACGTTGTGATGGTCTTCACCGCAAATCCCGAAGACTATACGGCGCGAGGCAAGATCATCACACCGCTGAAGGACCGCATTGGATCTGAGATTCGAACTCACTATCCCACCACCCTGGAACAAGGGATTGCCATCAGCGAACAACAGGCCTGGTTGAGTCGGTATGCCAATGAGCGATTGTTTGTCCCGCCGTTTATCAAAGAGGTTGTCGAATTGATCGCCTTTCAGGCCCGGGAAGATAAGAAGGTGGATAAACGGTCCGGGGTCAGCCAGAGGCTGCCTATCTCTGTCCTGGAAAACGTGGTTTCAAATGCCGAGCGCCGCGCTATCTTAACGAAGGAGGGGCGCATTGTTCCGCGTATCAGTGACGTGTATGCGGCCCTGCCTTCGATGACCGGAAAGATCGAGTTGGAGTACGAAGGAGAACTGAAAGGTGTTGATAAAGTAGTGCTCGATCTGATCCGGGGGGCGGTCGGGGCGGCTTTCACTCGCCATTTTGACGTGAATGATTTCCAGCAAATCGTCAACTGGTTCGATTTGGGCGGGACTTTGAGGTTGACCGATATGATCCCGGCAGAACAGAGCTTCCAACAGCTGAAAGCCATCCAGGGTCTCATTGAGAGGACAGGAGCCTTGGGAGTAAAGAAGAAAGACGACTTGCCATTCCTGGTGTCGGCCTGCGAGTTTATCCTCGACGGCCTTTACGCCTTGCGCAAGATCAGCCGGGATGAGGAAAAAGGGTATTTCGCAACAGAAAAGAAGCGAACCGAACCTCTTTACGAACCGCCCCCCGGACGGGCCAAACGAACCTACAACTGAATCATGAAAACGATCAAATACTCAAAATACACAGGGCTTGACCTGGAATCCTTGAGCCTTGAGGAACTGCTGAGCAAGATCTCCGACTACCTCCTCGAGAGCGGCTTCTTCCAGGATTACTATGGTTACGTTCAGCCGGGTCAGGACCACAACTTAAGAGCTTTGCACGAAGCCATCCTCGATGCCATTCTGAACCATCAACTCTTTCCCGAAGAATTACTGGAGAAACTGCTGGAAGGTTCGGCTGAGGAGCAGACTAGCCGGCTTTCCCGACTGGTTCAAAAACTGATCGAGCGACTTCGACAGGAAGGATACATCTCCTTCGAGGACCAGCCCAACCCCGAGGTAGAGGGCGTCCCCGTCGGCATGGGTCACGAGGATATGGAAATCGGGGAAGTGAGATTCGAACTGACGGAAAAAGGCCTGGATTTCCTGGGATACAACACTCTGCGAGACCTGTTAGGCTCGCTGGGAAAGAGCAGCTTTGGACGCCACGACACACGCGACCTCTCTACCGGCATTGAGAGTTCAGGATCCACTAAGGCCTACGAGTTTGGAGATACGTTGAATCTGGATGTCAGTGGAACCCTGCTCGAGACAATCCGGCGCGACGGATTGGCGGTTCCCTTGAACGTCGACTATCAGGATCTTAAGGTTCGCCAGTCTGAATATCAGAGTTCCTGCGCGACGGTCTTGCTTCTAGATTGCAGCCACAGCATGATTCTTTATGGCGAAGACCGGTTCACCCCCGCCAAGAAAGTGGCTTTGGCTCTGGCCCATCTGATTCGCACGCAGTACCCGGGAGATACACTCCACGCCGTTCTCTTCCATGACTCTGCAGAAGAACTACCCTTGCGGCAGTTGGCGAGAGTCCAGGTGGGTCCCTATTACACGAACACCCGGGAAGGGCTCCGGTTGGCCCAGCGGATTCTGGCCCGCCAACGGAAAGACATGCGGCAAATTATTATGATTACCGATGGCAAACCCTCGGCGTTGACCCGGGAGGATGGGCACATTTATAAGAATGCTTTTGGCCTCGACCCTCACGTTGTGGCTGAAACGCTCAAGGAAGTTGCCAATTGTCGCAGGTCAGGCATCCTGATTAATACTTTTATGCTCGCCCGAGACTATGACCTGGTAAGTTTTATTCGTAAGGTTACGGAAATGTGCCGCGGGAAGGCTTACTTCACTACTCCCTACACACTGGGCCAGTATCTGTTGATGGATTACATGGAGAAGAAGGTCAAGACCATCCACTAAAAGGAAAGGCAGAGCCGTTCCTTTTATGAAAATGTGTTTTTGGTAGGGACGGCTGGCCCCAGCCGTCCTCACTTCTGAAAAGCGGCGCGGTGGGGCCACCGCGCCCTACCAATTTCATCTCCCTTGGTGACCTTGAAAGGCCCATGGCCCACTTCCATGCAGAGTTTTGGTAGCCACGACAAACTGATTTTGGTTTGTCGTGGGCTTTTGACCCCATTGAAGTGCCCCCGATTGATTTCAGGAACGAATCAATCAGGGCTCCCTCCCCTGCCATTTTCATCCGCAGTAGTAGCGCGCCAGACAAGCACACGATTGCTTCCCTTGACATTTTCTAGAAATTCTTCAATGATGCTTTCGATTTATAGATAGATAGAATTATAGAATTACAAGAAGGTCGTCTGGTCGACTATCGTCCCTAGAAGCACTTTCTTGTTGCCCTGATCGGGTGAACTTATGATTACCTCTTTGATTTCAATGAAAGGGGGGACTGCCAAAACCACTACCGCGGTTAATCTCGCGGCCTATTTGGCCCTAAGTGGCAAGAAGGTTCTATTGATCGACCTGGACCCCCAGAGCTTTGCCAGTATTTCCATCGGATTTGGAGACGGTCACTGCAGGACAACTGCCGCCGACGTACTCATGGAAGGAAGCCAAATTCCGGAGGCCATTTATTCGTCCCATGTTACCAATCTGGACTTAGTTCCATCCGATCGGCGTTTGGCCAGTGCCGACGTCCTGTTGGCGGACACCACAGGGCGGGAAAGGATCCTCAAGGAAAAATTAACGAAAGTGCGGGCCCACTATGATCATATTCTAATTGATAATCCCCCTTCACTCAGCCTCGTTTCCATCAACTCCCTGGTTGCCTCTGACCATTACATCATAACGGTCACTCCGTCTTTCCTCTCACAGGTGGGTCTGCATTCCCTGCTGGAGACCGTGGACGTCATCAAGAAGAACATGAACGCCAGGGTGGAACTACTGGGGATCCTGGTAACCATGGTAGATCTGCGTATGAAGGTGACGTCTGAAATTCTTGAGCTCTTGAGGCAAAAATTCCAGGACAAGGTCTTCAAGTCCGTCATTCGTCAAAATGTGAAACTGCTGGAGGCCCCCTCCCACGGCCAAACCATCTTTGAATACGATAGTGGCAGCGTCGGGGCTCTGTGTTATATGTACTTCGGAAAGGAATTCTTACTGAAGTGCCAAAGCTAGAAAGGAAGGACCTATTCTCACCCACCGTGGACCCGGGGCGAGCGCCTCTTGACACCTCTCCGGACCAGGTTGCTGCGAGCCGGGATGTTGAGAAGGTCATGGTGATGCTGAATCCGCGACAGGTCAACGCGCTGGATCAGGTGTGTTTGGAGATTCGGCATACGACCGGGATGAAGTTCAAACGGTCGATGCTGCTCCGGGCTTTGATTGATGGATTCCTAGCGTCCGCACCGGCCTTCAGCGAGGCCAGGTCCTATCAGGATATTGCGAGGAAGATTTTGGAGTCCTTTCAGCGTGAGAAACGGGGCCCCTGACCATAAGATGAGACGTAGGAGGCCATGTTCCAAGGGCGATCGGGAGCAAGAATTACCCTTTGACCGAAGAGCCCGATGTGTGGCACAGCTGCAACATTACCTTGAGGGTGGAACGCGTGTTCATCCATCACGCGCGGTCGTACACGCCCCATCTTTGTAGCATTCTGCGCTTGGAACTGACCCACTACCAGCAACTCCCCTTTCTTGTGGATTTTGCAGCGCGGTTCGTGCTATATATCTAGCTTGTCGGCAGACAGCCCAAAAGATCGCTGTCTGCCGTTTTGTTCTTACCCGGTCAAAGTAGGATTTCCTGACAAATCAGGAGATCAAGTTGTCGGCCTGCTGTATTCCTCCCATCGGAGAGGTGCCGGAGTGGCCGAACGGGGCTGCCTGCTAAGCAGTTGTACGGGCTTAAACCTGTACCGAGGGTTCGAATCCCTCCCTCTCCGCCA
>DATJPW010000345.1:0-7684 GCA_035506215.1 Desulfomonilaceae bacterium | reverse complement strand
AAGAATCGTGTACGATCATGGGCTTATCCCGAAATTTGTTACAACACGTCTCTCTTGACACTTAAGCCGGCTTTTCTTATCGTACCTCAATATGAATCTTGAGTGCTTTTCTCATAAGGCGAGGGCTGCATTATGAAAATTTTGGTTTCCGGGTCGTTGGCATTTGACCGAATAATGGATTTCCCGGAAAAATTCTCCGATTACATTTTTCCTGATAAAATTCACATTCTTAATGTCTGTTTTCTCGTGAACGGAGTGCAGGAGCAATTTGGCGGAACGGCAGGAAACATAGCTTACAATTTGGCTCTTCTCGGAGAGCGACCCCTGATCCTTGCAACAGCCGGCAAAGATTTTGGCAACTACGAAAATTGGTTGCAAACTCTTGGGCTGCCGTTGGAAGGCATTCGTTACATCGATGAAGAGTTCACCGCCGGCGCGTACATTACCACAGACAAGAGCGACAATCAGATTACCGGCTTTAATCCTGGCGCCATGAAATATCCGTGCCAATATGAGATGGACGGAGCTGAGCCCGACGACACGCTTGCCATCATAGCTCCAGGTAATCTGGACGATATGGTCGTCTTGTCAAGGCTCTACAAAACCCGCTCCATTCCCTATATCTGCGATCCGGGTCAACAGACCCCAGCTTTGTCCGCCGACAACCTTGTTGAAATGCTCAGCGGATCAAGACTCTTCATATCCAACGACTACGAGCTAGAAATGGTGACAAAGTCAACCGGAATGCAAAAATCCGAGCTCTTGAAAAGAACAGAGGCCATAGTAACAACCTTGGGTGAAAGAGGCTCGGTGGTATGCACCAATGAAGGTGAGTTCTGCATACCTATAGCACGGGCTTCGGGAGTGGTCGATCCCACCGGCGCGGGGGACGCCTTCAGAGCAGGACTCATTAAAGGCATAGTGATGGAAAAAACGCTAGTTGAGGCAGCCAGGATGGGCGCTGTCAGTTCTAGCTTTAGCGTGCAGTGCCAGGGCACTCAGTGCCACACATTCACCCAGGATGAATTCTGGGCCCGATATGAGAGCAACTTTGGCAAAATCGAGTGATCCGTTTCTTAGAAAAGTACCCGGTGTCCGGAGTGCGGAGTGATTCCCATGAAAGAGAAGACGGATTCGGAACAGTCGCCCGAGAAGGTATTCAGACGGATTCAAGGAGTTTTCGCGGATCTCGGCTTGCTTGGTAGCATGATTTCCATCGAGTATGAGGGGTCCTGGTACCGCGTATCCTGCGATGAAACGTCGTTCATGGTTTATAGGGTCAACGAGCATAAGTTGCTGCGACATCATGTGCCGGGCTGGCCGGTGTGTCTTGTAAACTCAGATATGATTTACGAGGAACCCGATTCCCCTCATCTCGGCCAAGATCACTGCGCGTGCGGGGTCGAGCTGCAGCGATGGATCGAAATCATAAACGAGCACTGCATAAACAATCTTTCGGAAAGCCTTCAGGAATAGGAATCAACTCACAACAGAAACAAACGGACTGGGGAAAGCAATTTTAGCGGGTGACTAAGCCTTGGGCTGGATACGTTCGCCCAAGATCCTGACCCCGGCTCCTCTCGGTGAGAGAGGATGCCGAGGTTAAGGAACTTGGAATCCCCACTTCCTTATAGAGACCGACGGAGTGAGGTGGGATGGCGTTAAGCAATCGACTCTACCCATTGCCAAAGGCAATGACCTCCTCGCGAACCGGCATCCCGGCTTCCGCCGGAATGACGTTATAAGGCTACCTAGAACCGGACAATGGTCTTGGAAATCGGCATGGGTATGCGCCTGGTTCATCGGTTGATCAAATATGGATTTCTCGCAACCGCTCCGAATCATATGTTCCTCGGAAGCGCTCCCTGCCGGGAGAGCTTTGCAGGTGCCGATCGGATTCAGACCTATTTCTTCATCAGGTCCTGTTTCGAGACATTCATGATCCTAATGGCCACTCTCTGGTTGTCCCTTTCTTCGTACGCAATCCTGAGTATGTCACCCGGGCTGGGTTCGATCCCGATCAAGGCTCCAGCGACGTTATAGACAGACTGTTTCCCGGTTGGATGGCCATATTTGTAACCCGGCCCGAAATTAGTGTCATAATCTTCAATGGTAACTATTTTCTTGTCCTTGTCGTAGGTGATGCACTTTCCTTCAGCCACTTGACTCGCCGCCATCACCCACGGGGCCAGACATAGGCCGAGGATTAGAGAGACGGCACAGCACAGAATCTTAATTTTCATTAAACGTCTCCTCTTCCGGTAGCATCCGGCGTCCTGGCTCCACTAGGCGGCTGCCCTCTCTCGCTCCTTCTTTTGCCGCAATTCCTTGGCAGCCCCGGTTACCATGATCATCACAATGTATAGTGATATTGCTCCGATTGCTCCTAGGATGACCACCGTAGCCGAGAGATCGAAATGGAACTGTTTGAGGATTACGGAGATCATGCAGGCCACAACCGAGATACCGAAGGCTATGCGGATACCAAAACCTTTAGCGTACTTCGTTGCTACCGTCCCGATCTGAGCGCCTACCGCAGCGCCGGCGAGCATAACGAACACACCCCAGATTTCAATTCTGCCCTTGGAACCGTAAGTTAAAGTGCCGTATAGGCCCGAGATGATGATCTCGAACAAATCCGTTCCCACCGCGATATGTGTCGGAACGCCAACGAGATAAACAAGGGACGGCATGCGGATGAGGCCCCCGCCGATGCCCAAGAAACCTGTCAAGATGCCCGTTATGAAGCTGACGATGATGGGGAGCCACATGGAACAAGTAATTCCGGCCACTTTAAAATGGACTATGGGCGGGATGTTGATCTTATGGAAAGTCTTGTACCAGGTATGGCCTTCAGCCCCGTGTTCTCCCACAATTCCAGCCTTTTTCTTTTGAACCGCCTTCATGTAATCCGTGAAGACAGTAAGGGCTATGAGCGCCAGCACCACCACGTAGACCCAACGGACTACAGGTCCGACCTGGCCGATAAATTCCAGCCACATGACAATTCGGGCCCCGAGCTCAATACCTATGACGGTGCCGACTATCATGGTGAGGCCTAATTTATAATCCACATTGCCGAATTTCGCGTGGCGCATGGTGGATATCATCGATTTGCCTGCCATGTGGGCCATATCAGTCCCGATGGCAAACGCCATGGGAAATCCGAGAATGTTCAGCCCCGGCGTTACCATCCACGCGCCGCCCATTCCGAAGAAGCCACCTATGACACCGACCGAAAAGCCGATCAGCACCATGCCCGGCCAGAAAATGGTGACACCGGCAATGGGCATATACATGTATAGCCAGTCCATATTTTAAGCCTCCTTCCCAGCAGGCCTCTGAGACTAGTGTTCGATGAGCTCTCTCGATGTCAGATCAAGCCCTGTACGACCCATGACGAAGTCCGCGATCAATCCCAACACGCAACCAAAAATGGCGGTGAGGATGACGCACCAGACCCCGAACATTGTAGGATCAGTGTTATACACATTCAGAAAAAACAATGTGATAGGTGAAGAAACCAGTCGGCTGTCCGCGACCACCACCAACATATCGACGTTCCCACCGCCGGCGGCTTCCGCCAAGCATGGAATCAGCACGAAAGCGGCTGCCAAAACGGCAAACAGTATGGAACAGATTCTTGTCATATCGGAGACCCTCCTTCGTGTTACCCGTCTCGTCACTGACTCATCTGAAGAATTTCAAAGGAGCAAAGCAACTGCCGTGCCAAGGAACCGGAAGCCGAACCCGCGGCTATCGACGCTGCTGGTTAACGCACCAAAGAGGCTATACGAGTCCATATATTTCGGCCTCACCGGAATGTCGTCCTGTCCGTTTTTTTTACAGGTTGTAAAAGCACATTGCCTGTGATTAATCTCTGTAGACCAAGTCAAGGGGCTATTGTTCCGGACGTTCCACGGTCAAGGGTTATGTCGCAAACATGGCCGAACAATTGGCCACTGCCGTTGCAACATCCGCCAGGCATATTTGTTGCAACCGCAAGAAATGATGGAGTGTCTTCACAGTGTAGTGAAATCGATGATGAGAAAACCGTGCGGGCCGTGCCGCGGATGTGAGCATGCCACGAGTTCTTGAGAAAATTTTGAACAAAATCAAGGGATGGAGATCTGGGCATCTTTCGGCCGATAGAGATAAGGTATCCAGGCTCTTCAGATTCAGATACGCCAGCTTCAAAGACCTCCTGTCTTCGAATAGTGAACTCCTGAATATCATAACCAATTTTGAAGAAAAACTGCGCGGGCAACAAGTTTTCGGCATGTCTACGATAAGGACTCAAGCCACGCGTGCGGTCTTTCACGCTCTCCGCATGGTGAAGAGCCTAGAAGATCTTTCAGGTCACAAGTACCCGCGCCTATTGGACGTGGTGGACAATATAAATACGGTCATCAAGGAGGAACTGGGCAAAAGAAAGGAACTGCCGGTATTTGAATGGGTGCTCCCTTATTCAGGTGTCACCAGGGATATGGTTGATTGGGTGGGTGGGAAAAACGCGAATTTAGGCGAATTAGTGAATCGAGCCGGAATTCCTGCCCCGGAAGGGTTTGCCATAACAACACGCGCGTATGGTTTCTTTCTCGAACATAATGATCTGGTGGACGAAATCAATCGGAACCGGAGAGACCTGAACCCCGAAGATCCAAACACCATTGATGCTGTGAGTGAAAAGATCCAGAGGCTAATTATCTCAGCTCGTGTCCCCGAAGAACTTAGCAAAACCATAGTCGAAGCGTATCACAAGATGGTGGAGAGGATCCAAGAGGGTATCGGCAAAAGCGTGGGCGCGCCCAGGGTATCTTTGCGCAGCAGCGCCATAGGAGAGGACGCGGAATTGTCTTTCGCAGGTCAATATCTTTCCATTTTAAATGTGCCGGGGGACAGAATTGTTGAAACCTACAAGTACATTGTTGCCGGTCTTTATACTCCCCGAGCCATTTCTTACCGGCTGAACAAAGGCATGCGCGATGAAGACGTGGCCATGAGCGTAGGGTGCGTGGAAATGGTGAATTCCGTCGCATCCGGTGTTATTTATTCAGTTAACCCGGTTGATTTGTTGAACAATGACATCATTATCAACGCAGTTTGGGGCCTCGGACCGTACGCTGTGGACGGCATCATCACACCCGATACTTACGTTGTGGCCAAGGACCGGGAATTCAGTATAGTTGAGAGCAGGATTGCCCATAAACCGGTGCAGTTGATCTCCAACCCCGATGGGGGCTTGAGCGAAGTCCCCGTGGATGCCTCCAGGCAGGACCAACCTTGCTTGACTCCGGAACAGATTAAGAAATTGGCCGATTACGCGGCCAGGTTAGAAACCCACTATCAATACCCTCAGGACATTGAATGGGCGCTGGATCCCAATGGACGACTTTTAGTGTTGCAAACCCGAGCGCTTCATAGAGTCGTTCATGCCGAGGACGACCTGAAATGCGTGCCCCTTGTGAAAGGTTATGACTTGTTGGTGGAAGGAGCGGCCCCGGCCTTTCCTGGTGTCGGAGCCGGACCGGCCTACCACGTGGCTTGTGACGAGGACCTGTTGAATTTTCCCGAAGGCGCTGTTCTGGTGGCCAAGCATTCCGCTCCGCAGTTTGTCATAGTCATGCCGAAGGCGCAGGCCATTGTGACCGACGCGGGCAGTGTTACCGGACACATGGCTTCTCTGGCCCGAGAATTCGGGGTGCCCACTTTATTGGCCGCAAGAAATGCTTTTGCCACCATTCCTCCTGGTAGTGAGATCACTGTCGATGCATACTCCGGTCGGGTGTATCAGGGTAAAGTGCCGGAACTGATCTCCGTCAAAAAAACCAGAGAGTCACTCATGAAGGACACCCCCATTTACCATACACTCAGGCGTGTAGCCGACTGGATCGTTCCTCTGCGTCTGGTGGACCCCAGGGCCGCTGACTTCGCTCCGGAGCACTGCAAGACCCTTCATGACGTGGGGAGGCTTGTACACGAATTATCGTACAAGGAGATGTTCCGGACCAGCGATCTCGTCTCGGACACTAGGGGAGGAGGTGCGTTGAAATTGGTTGCGCCCATCCCCCTGGACCTTCATGTGATTGATCTGGGTGGAGGGCTGACCGGAGCGTCCGAACTGCTGGGACGTGTAAGAGTGGACCAGATTTCATCCGTTCCGTTTAAGGCCTTGCTTGACGGCATGCTCCGGGAAGACCTACGTGACCAAGGGCCTCGGCCCATTGACCTAGGGGGCTTCTTCTCCGTGATCAGGGAACAGATGTTAGCCCCGAACAATACGGCAGAACGGTTTGGAGATAGAAGTTACGCAATAATTTCAGATAAGTATCTTAATTTCAGTTCGCGAATAGGTTACCATTACAGCGTGCTGGACACCTATTGCGGTGAGACAGTCAACAAGAACTACATCACCTTTTCCTTTAAGGGAGGAGCGGCCGCTCCCATTCGGCGCAACCGCCGAGCTCGTGCAATTGCTGGAATATTCGAGTCCCTGGACTTTTCTGTGGAAGTGCAGGAAGACCGTGTGGATGCTCGTTTATACAAATACGAACGATCCGCAATTGAAGAGAGATTGGACATGATCGGTCGAATGCTTCAATTTACCCGACAAATGGACATGTTGATGGCTTCTGAGGCCAGTGTGCAAGCCATTGTCCGCGGATTCCTCTCCGGAAATTACAGCCTGGATGAAACATTCTGGCGCAACCTCGCCGCGGATTCTGTCGGAGAGGGAACTCGAGCCTGAAAGAAGGCGCTTTTGTGCTTCACATAATGACTGAGTATGTGGTCTGAGCTCTCTTGACAGCCCGCGACAAGGCAAGGTTTTTCGTGAATTCCTTACTCCGAAAAGTTGCCGGCTGACAGTCTGCCTTAACCGTCTTCTTGGTCATGTCCAAGCAATTACAGCAATTGCCGAAATTGATTTCCCTTTGGCAATGAACTTCTGATCAAAGTCGGAACGAAAGTAGCGGATAACTAACAGATGTGGCAAGTCCTCTATGCTTCAGCCTTTAGCTTGGCTCTATCCCGCCAAGCTGTGTTTGGGCAACGCGCAGCCGTAAGCATTTCGCTTGACCAGGTGACCTGCCGCGATCTACGCTCAGGAAAAAGGAAAAAGCCGAATCTTTCGCCGAGTTGACGACCGATCTGCCGATATGGGTTCTCGGGGTAGGAGATTGGGGAGCTGTTTCAGGGCCGAGAGTACCTACTTTAGTGGGTCGGTGATCCCCAAGGCTTCTGAAAGGTCAGGACCACCGCGGAATTCTGGATATCATGTACGCAACTTGTGACAATCTGTTTGCAAACCTTCGCAGATGGGCTATTGGCCACGATGAAAACTTTATTACCAAAGCGCTGGGATACCTCCTGAGGCAGTTGCTTGCTAAAGAGCCCGAAGCCGCTGTCGAGATTCTGCAAAGAATTACTAACGGCAAGCTACAAGTAACAACTGATAAACTGGACAGCGTCAACATCCGGACGCAATTGACGACCGAGGCGGGAACGCTAGTGTACTGTCCCTGAATTAAGTCCGCACTGCTTTTACGAGTATTCGGTCTGGCGTTTTGACCCATTTGAATGGGAGTGCTTCCTCGTTCCATTGGTCGATAAATGCATGAATGGTCTTCCGGAGTGGTGTGACGCCCTTGAAAGAGCCCCTGCGGACTGCCCGTCTCGTAAGGAT
>DATJPW010000344.1:0-6701 GCA_035506215.1 Desulfomonilaceae bacterium | reverse complement strand
AGTCTCCTCCACAAGAGGAATGACAAGCTGATCGAGCTTGTCTGCCTGGCAGTGGTCGGTGTGAAGCGCGACATAAATCGGGTACCGTTCTGCTGCGCGATGGACATGCTCGGCAATGGAAATAGCGCCAAGGGCCATGTCCTTGACCGATGACCCCGAGGCGAATGCCCCGCCTCCTGTAGAGACTTGAATAATTCCGTCACTCCTGCTCTCTGCGAGACCTTTTAGAACCGCATTTGCAGTCGTAAGCGATGTTACATTGATGGCGGGATAGGCATAATTTCCCTTACGAGCTCTCGCAAGCATTTCACGGTAGATATTGTAATCAGCTATCGGCATAGGTTCCTCCGTTCAAAAGAGATTGGTATCAAAAGTGACTTGCCTTCTCACTCGCGTAAACATCAGCGTTTTCCATGGTTCAGCAGCCATGTGACAAGGACCACCAGCGAACGAGGCTGAACATGGCATATGGGTTCTGCGAACGGAAAAGCCTCGTCCAGGGTGCAGATGTCGTCAGGCGATTCCCGCGCGGTGTCGATCCAGCGCATCCAGTCATGGTCAGCAGACTCTGCAAGGGGCGGGACCTCGAATGTCAGTGGCTCCCAGTATGCATTCACCATTATGTGAATCATGAATCTTCCCCTCAGGCTTCTCAGGGTCAAGGCAATAGCATGGGAGTCCACAGCCCAGTCGGGCTGGTTGAGCTTCACTCCGTGCCAGGCTATTTTCGACTGATGGAGGAGGAGGAGCTGATTCAGGGTCAGGCCCGGGTCCTCCAGTGATTCGTCCCTCTGCAGCCGGCCGGCAATGAGGTGCTTGACGAACCTGAGCACGTCGGCGTGCTTTTCGATGAGGCTCCAGTCGAACCAACTCACCTCGTTATCCTGGCAGTACGCGTTGTTGTTGCCGCCCTGCGTCCTGCGCACCTCATCGCCCATAAGAAGCAATGGCTCCCCGGCCGCAAGCAGTGTGACTGCAAAAAAGTTCTTTACCTGTTGATTTCTGATCCGCTCGACGGAGGGATCATCCGTCGGCCCCTCGATGCCACAGTTCCAACTTATATTGTCATTGCTGCCGTCCCGGTTTTCCTGCCCGTTTGCTTCGTTATGCTTGCTGTTATATGACACGAGGTCGTTAAGCGTGAATCCGTCATGGCAGGTTACGAAGTTGATGCTCTGCTCCGGCTCTCGCTCCTTATGTCCATAGATATCGGGACTGCCGAGCAGACGGGATGCAAATTTTGCGATCGTATCCCGGTCTCCCCTGAGAAAGCTTCGAACGTCGTCCCTGAATCTTCCATTCCATTCCTTCCAGCTGTCGCCGATAAAGGTGCCCACCTGGTAGAGCCCGGCCGCATCCCACGCCTCGGCGATGAGCTTGGTGCTCGCGAGCGACGGGTCCGACTCGATGTCCCACAGCACCGGCGGGTTGGGTATGGGCTGCCCGGACTCGTCCCGAGCCAAAATCGACGCGAGATCAAACCGAAAACCGTCCACGTGCATTTGTTCCACCCAATAGCGGATGCTATCCACGATCATGCGGCGGACCACTGCATGGTTGCCGTTGAGGGTGTTCCCGCACCCGCTGTAGTCGGCGTAGCGCGATCGGTCCTGTCGGAGGATGTAGTAGATACTGTTGTCCAGCCCGCGAAAACTCAGTGTTGGCCCCTCGTGGTCGCCTTCCGAGGTGTGGTTGAGCACCACGTCCAGGATGACCTCGATATCTGCCCTGTGCAGCGCCTTGACCATGTCGCGAAATTCGTCCACCGGGCCGAGTGGATCCTGGCGGGAGCTGTACGCCTGGTGGGGCGCAAAGAACGAGACCGGCTGGTAGCCCCAGTAGTTGACCAGTCCTAGGGGGCCATCCTGGACGTCGAACTGGAACACGGGCAGTAGTTCGACGGCTGTAATGCCGAGTTGCTGGAGGTACGGAATCTTCTCGATCACCCCAGCAAATGTCCCGCGTGTCTTCTCGCCGACGCCGGAACCAGGGTGGCGGGTGAAACCCGCCACGTGCATCTCGTACATGATGGTCCGCGACGAGGGGTGTTTCAGGGGCGCATCACCTTCCCAATCGTATGAACCTGCATCTACCACCACGCTCTTCATGGCTGTCGCAGCATTGTCCCCCTTGCCGCGGGCAGCGTTGCGGCTGTAATTCTTCGGGACAATCACACCGCGGCCATAAGGGTCCAGGAGGACCTTGGAGGGGTCAAATCGCATCCCGCTGGCGGGATTCCACGGCCCTTCCGCCCGATACCCATAGATCTGTCCTGCTTTCACCCCCGGCACGAACACGTGCCAGTAGTGATACGTGCGGTTGGCAGCGGGATCAAGGCGAATCGAATCTGCAGGCTGCGCGTCGTCCTCACGGTCAAAGAGCAGTAATTCTACGCTCGAGGCATTACGGGAAAAGATGCTGAAATTGACCCCGTCGTCGATGATCGTGGCGCCGAGAGGTGCACTCCTTCCGCTTTTCTCAACAGTGACCATAATAAATCCTCTCACGCTGACGAATGTCGGCCAGGCGGGGTTGAGACGACCCCGATGGCGATGGCCCACGAGTTGCGGATAGCAACCCCAAGCAACGACAGCATACCGGCAGCCACCAAGGTGAGTCCGCGTTGGGGGTCATGGAGTAATAGGATCCCGCCCAATACAAGGAGTCCGTATGCCGCAAATGGAAAAACTGCGTAAGTGATCGGGTGACGCGGGTCGTAGTAACTTTTCTTAACGTCTCGCCCAATAAAAAAGAACCCCGAGTAAACTAAGCCGACGACACCCACGAGACAAATGCAAAGAGTGGCCGTGAGCCGAGTGTGGTTAGGGAAGATCAGGAGCGCGGCAAGGCATAGTACAGACGCAAAATAGATAACAGTGGGCGTGAGGTATATGTGAATCTTAGCGGTGTCTCCATGCCCTCGCTGAGCGGCGAGCGCGATTACGACAAACAACAGACCGATCAGAGTCGCGGCTGCCTCCGCCGTGAGGAGATAGAAATTCGCCCATCGCTCGAGCAACAGCGCTTGTTCACTCATGCCAATGACTGCCATGATCCTTTGACCTCCTATGGATTTTCCTATCTCATTGCCTGTTGGCACCTCAAGATACGGGCGCGATGGATATACGGGCGTCGGCCACGGAGCAGCCCTGACCGGTTTCCATCACGATGATCGGATTCAAGTCCATTTCCTGTATCTCATGAATGTCTTCTATCAGGGCCGAAATTCTCAGCAGTAGATCCTTGATGGCGGCAATATCCGACGGCGGAACTCCTCTCCAGCCGTCCAGGATTTTACGCGCTTTAAAAGCATTGATCATCTCTTGCGCATCAATATCCGTCAAAGGATGGATCCTGAAATTGACGTCTTTAAAGAGTTCAGCATAAATACCGCCCAATCCGAACATGATTAAAGGGCCTAAATTTTTATCCTGTGTGACGCCGACGATTAGTTCAACGCCGCCCGACAGCATTTTTTGGACGGTGACGCCTTTCATTTCACTACTTCTGGATAGTTTCGCGATGTTCTCGCTGATCTGATTATAGGCGTCTATAACTTCCCCCGCTGATTTCAAATTCAGCATGACGCCGCCGACATCGGTCTTATGGGTGATTGTAGGAGAGAAGAGCTTCAGGGCTACGGGATAACCGATGCGGTTGGCGGCTTCCGCGGCTCCTTCTGCCGTCAGGGCGATTCTGGAATGCGCGGAATGGATGCCGTAAGCGGCAAAAAGATCGGATATTTCCTCGGAGTTCAGCCATATGGGGCCATATTGGCTTTTCTTCAGCGCTGCTTTAATGATGTTTTTGGCCGACTCTTTGTCAATGTCGTCGAACTTCGGTATTTCCCCTGCCGACTGCTTTAGATGGTCGTAATATTCATAGGCTCTTGCGAGGGCAAAAGCGGTTGCTTCCGGAAAAGTGTATATGGGGATGTAGCCTTCCGTGGAGGATCCAATAAGTGCCCTTTCTCCCTTTGTTTGCTCGAAGCCCAGAAACGAGGCCATGATAGGAATCCCCTTTTTACGGTATTCAGGTGCAAACTGGCCGATTGCGAGAGCCATTGAATCAAATAGTTCCTGCATTGGCGGGATGTAAATTACGACCACGGCGTCAATATCTTCTTCCAGTAAGAGTTTCAGGGCTCTTTGATATTGATCCGGTGAAACCGCAGCTGTCGTATCAATAGGGTTCAGGTAACTTGCTTTGGGTGGCAGGAATGATTTCAATTCATCTCTTGTTTTTTCCGAGAGGATGGGGAACTGAAAGCCCTTGGCGGATAGCGCGTCGACAGCCATAATGCCCGCACCGCCTCCATTGGTCAGCACCGCTACTTTGTTGCCTTTCGGTAGAGGCTGGTTAGCTAGAAAAGTTGCTGTATTGAACAATTCTTCCAGCGTGTCGCATCTAATCATGCCGGCCTGCCTGAACAGCGCATCGCTGACAATATCGGCCGACATCATTGCCCCTGTGTGTGATGCCGCTGCACGGGCGCCTGCGGAGGAACGTCCGCCTTTTACGACGAGGACAGGTTTCTTGGCTGTGGTTTCACGGGCAATGCGGGCGAATCTTCGGGGATCTCCAAAGGACTCAAGATAAAGCAGGATAATATCCGTATCCTTATCTTCCGCCCAGTACTGCAAAAGCTCGTTGTCCGACACATCCGCGCGGTTGCCGATGCTGACGAAATTGGATAATCCCAAGCCTATCATCGAGCAATAGCGCAGAATGGCCCCGCCCAGCGCGCCGCTTTGCGTGCCGAAGGCGACTTTGCCATGGAGCGGGAAAATGGGTGCAAATGAGGCATTCATGCTTATATTGGGATTCATATTGAAAATGCCGAGACAGTTAGGGCCGATGATGCGCATGCCATAGGCCCGAGCGGTATTGATAAGTTTTTTTTCTCTTTCAATACCTTCTCCGCCCATCTCTGAATATCCGGCTGTGATGACCACCAAGCCCTTGACACCCTTTCGCGCGCATTCTTCAACCAGCGGCTGGGCTTTTTCAGCGGCAACAACGATTACCGCAAGGTCGACTTCACCCGGAACATCCATAACGGAAGGATACGTTTTAATCGACGAAACAACCTCTACTTTGGGATTAATGGGATAGACGATACCCGTGTAACCATAGGTAATCAGATTTTTGACAACAGCATTGCCGATGCCGGGCTTATTGGATGCACCCAGCACCGCTATTGACCTGGGCTTCATGAACCTGTCAATCGAAGCGATCGATGCTCTTTTCTCCCGTTCCGCATATTTGATTTCAACATAAGAAGTCGGAATAATACTATAAGTCCCCTTCCAACTGCGGGTCCCCTCCGATTTATTGACCAGCTCATATCCGCTTTGCTGCATCATTTTGGTTACTTCTATATTCTCGTTAAGTATCTCCACTTCAAAAGTATCAATACCATGTTCCTTGGCTATGCAGACCAGCAGCTCAAATAGGCTCGACCCAATGCCCTTCTTTTGATGTGAATCTTCAACGACAAAGGCTATTCTCGCCGTATGAGAAGCGGGAGGCCTCCAATAACGCCCGACCCCTATTATTATTTCCTCCGTCCCCTCTCCATGTATAGCCACTACGGCAAACCTGTCATTGTAATCAACGGTAGCATACCGGTGGCTGTCCTCTTTTGACCAAGTGGTCATATCAAAAAATCGTAGATATTTGCTGCGGCTGCTGAGCCGATTAACAAAGGACAGCAGCTTATCTTCATCATCAATCCTGATTGCTCTCAAATTTATCATTGAACCATCTTTTAGGGCAAAGGCCTTGGTGTATTTTTCAAGATTTGCGGGATTTGTTTTATCAGCCATTCTTAACCTCTTTTAGCATGACATGATACAGCGTCGGTTTGATTTACCTGCCCCCAGAACGTGTATGACATTTAAAGTTGAGCTGTGTTTCTTACCATCAGTTCTTCAGAAATTTACCTTGTCGATTCCTTTGAGACGCAGGATCTCTCTTGCTTCGTCCGGTGTGGCTGGTTCTATGCCAAGCTCACGGGCAATGCGCGCTATCTTTGCGACCTGCTCCGCACTGCTCTTCGCCATAACCCCCTTGTCAAGAAAAAGGTTGTCCTCCAGTCCTACACGGACGTTGCCGCCTATAAGGAGAGACTGGGTACAGATGGAAAATTGGGCGCGCCCAGCCACACAGACGGAAAACTCGAAATTCCCTGCCCCGATGAGTCGCTTCGTGTAGTCCACCAGGAACATCAGGTTCTCCGGACTCGGAGTGATCCCCCCGAGGACCCCCATGACATACTGAATGTAGACGGGCTTCTTCACCTGGCCCCTCTCGATCATGAAGGCGACGTTGTTGATCATGCCAGAGTCATAGACCTCGAATTCCGGCTTCGTTTCGTTTGCCTGGAAGATGGCCGCAAACTCCCGCATGGACTTGAAGGTGTTGGGGAAGATGAAGTCCTCCGTGAAGCCCAGGTACTGTTTCTCCCATTCGAATTTGAAATCCTTGTACCGATCAAGAGCATGAAAGAGAGCGAAGTTGACCGAACCGCCATTAAACGAACCCAGTTCGGGCTTGAAGGTGGAAACGGGAATGAGCCTCTGCTCAGCCGTCATCCCCAGCCCCCCGCCGGTGGTAATACACACGACGATATTGCAACGACTCTTGATGGAGGTAATGATCTCCTTGATGAGGTTGATATCCGGTGCAGGCCGCCCCGT
>DATJPW010000343.1:0-16617 GCA_035506215.1 Desulfomonilaceae bacterium | reverse complement strand
TTGTGGAGTTCGAGAGGGCGACTTTCGACAATTACTTCGATTTGAAGTTCTTCCTGCAAGATCTGTTTGGGCGTCCGGTTGACCTCGTTATTGCCGACACAATTAAACCGCGAATACGTTCCACCATTTTGGAGGAGACCGTTTATGCCCAGGGACTGTAGACTCTATCTTGATGACATGCTTGGATCGTGCCGGAAAATTCGTGAGTTCACCGAGGGAATGTCATTCGAGGAATTCAAGCGTGATGTCAAAACACAAGATGCGGTGATAAGAAACTTCGAGGTGATCGGAGAAGCCGCGAATCGACTCCCGGACGAAATCAAAGATCTATACAAAGATATCGAGTGGGCCAAGATCATCGGATTTCGTAATATACTGATTCACGAATATTTTGGCGTCAAACTCGAAACTGTCTGATCCGCGATCGAGGCGAAAGTACCAATCCTCGAAGCTCAGACCAAAAGAGTTCTTGGCGAGGAAATTTGATGTTCATTCTCCGTATCATTTTCAATGAGAATCGTTGAGGAAGAACATGGTTGAAAAGAAGAAACCGCCTCTTACGCGAGAACAAATCCAGGAACTCCGCGAGGACCTGATGGTGGCGGACAGCCTCACCAGAATTCAGAACACCCTGATGGTGCTGTCAGGCAAGGGCGGCGTCGGCAAGAGCACTTTTGCAGTGAACATGGCCGCTGCTCTGGCGGCTTCGGACAAGCAGGTGGGATTACTCGATATAGACATTCACGGTCCCAGTGTTCCAACGCTATTGAAACTTGAAGGGTATCTGGTACCTGCCAGGTCCGAGCGGGGGCTGGTGCCGGTGCGTTACAATGATAACCTCAAGGTCATGTCTATCGAATTTGTTGTGAAGGACCAGTCGCAGGAGGCGATAATTTGGCGCGGACCCATGAAGCACCAGATGATACGGCAATTCATAGGCGAAGTTCACTGGGGGGAACTGGATTTTCTCATTATTGATGCGCCTCCCGGGACGGGCGATGAGCCGCTTTCTATCTGCCAGATGGCGCCTCCGAGATCACAGGCCATAATAGTCACTACTCCTCAGCAGGTGGCTCTGAAGGATGTAAGGAAGTCCATACGATTCTGCAAGGCCCTCGGTATGCCTATTTTTGGAATAGTGGAGAACATGAGCGGGTTTGTGTGCCCCGATTGCGGCTCGGAGCACCAGCTCTTCAAAAGCGGGGGAGGGCAGCGGCTCGCAGCCGAGACAGGTTTCCGTTTCCTAGGCCGTATCCCATTCGATCCACGCCTCGTCACGACATCCGATGAAGGCAAACCGTTCGTGCTCGAGTATCCCGCCTCACTGACCGCCCGAGCGTTTGACGACATCATTATGCCTATATTGGCTTTGGTGCCCCCTGAAATGAAGAAACATTGAGTTTCGAGAAAGAATTATGAATTAATCTGAGAGGATGCCAAGACTTGGGCCAGACGAACCTGCCTTGTTACCTGAATCAGTAAGCGGGGATATTCATGTTTCCAATTAGAGATAGCATCCCATCAGGCACCGTGCCCATCGTGACCCTTTTCATAATTGTCATCAACAGTCTTATCTGGATCTATGAGGTTTCCCTGGGAACGCGAATTGACAACTTCATAATTGAATACGGTTTGACCCCTTGGAGGTTCACGCACTATTATCTGTATCACGGCGGATTTTGGGGCAATGCCTTGATGCCGCTTTTCTCGTCCATTTTCATGCACGCAGGGTGGATGCATGTCATTGGGAATATGTGGTTTCTCTGGATCTTCGGAGACAACATTGAAGATCGGCTGGGGCATTTCAATTATCTTGTTTTTTATTTGCTGTGCGGAGTCGGCGCGTCTCTGATCCATGTCGGATTCAATCCCGGCTCCAAAGTTCCTACCATAGGGGCCAGTGGCGCCATCAGCGGCGTTTTGGGGGCGTATCTCATAAGCTTTCCGCATGCGCGTATCTTAACTTTGCTGATAATCTTCATATTTATTCGACTTGTGGAGATCCCGGCATTCCTCTATTTGGTATTATGGTTTGGATTTCAATTTCTCAGCAGTGCCGCTCAATTCGGCTCTCAACAGGATACCGGCGGGGTCGCGTACTGGGCGCATATGGGCGGATTCGTTGTCGGGATAGTGCTTCTGTGGCTGATGCCGAAGAAGCCGCCTCCCCGGTACTGGGCCCGGTCTGAGTTTTGACTTTGAGAAAGAATGATTTAATGGTTGTGGAACGTCTCTTCACAGCTTATCTTAAACGCAGACATTCCCGAATCCTGCAACTCGATCGCTTCAGTAATGCGGACTCAATCCGACCGAGGTCCGGAAACGAATACCTTCTCTATGTGCATGTGCCGTTTTGTGAGGAGTTGTGTCCGTACTGTTCATTCAATAGGTTTCCGTTGGACAGAGATGTGGCGCGGGAATATTTCAAGGGTCTTAGGCGGGAGGTGAGTCTTTACGCTGACTGTGGGTTCAATTTTGCAGCGTTATATGTGGGGGGCGGCACGCCGACTGTCTTGCCGGACGAAATTGGCAGACTACTCGATGAACTGCGACAGGCTTTCAGTATCAGAGAAATATCCCTGGAAACGAACCCGAATCATTTGACCGATGACATTGTGCAAATACTAAAAAACGGCGGAGTCAACAGATTATCAGTGGGAGTTCAGAGTTTTGACGACGGTCTGTTGAAGCAGATTGAGCGTTACCACAAATACGGCAGCGGTGAACGGATTCGTGACCGATTGGCGGAATTGGCGGGAACTTTCGACACGTTGAATATCGATATGATGTTTAATTTTCCCACTCAGACCTTGTCGATGCTCGAAGAGGACCTTAAAATTCTGAAAGAGATTGAAGCCGAGCAAGTAACGTTTTATCCTCTTATGGTTTCCAAGGCTACCCGGCGACAGCTTACTATGAGATTCGGTCCGATCAGCTACCGGCAGGAAAAGTTATTTTATGAGCATATTGTGGATATTCTTGGAGATGATTACTCTGGTGGAACTGCATGGTGTTTTTCGCGTAAAAAAAGCATGATAGACGAGTACATCGTCGATTACGATGAATACGTAGGGGTCGGGAGTGGTTCGTTTGGGTATGTCAACGGTTCCTGTTTTGCAAATACTTTTTCGATCCCTCATTATCTTGAATCGGTGAACGAAGGGAAAATGCCCATTTGGGCCAAGAAAGATTTCTCGGTAAAAGAACAAATTCAGTATTATTTCATGATGAAACTCTTCGGCATGTCTCTGGACATCGAAAAAGCCGAAAAAAAATTCCGGGGTCGGTTCATTAAGACGCTTTGGAAAGAGATCCTCATGCTGAACTCATGGGGAGCTCTCATTAACGATAAAGGCGTCCTCCGCCTGACCCGACAAGGTCGGTACCTATGGGTGATAATGATGCGAGAATTCTTTACGGGTGTAAACAATTTCCGCGATATATGCCGCGCTGCTATCGAGGGTCCAGACGAGTGTATTCAATGATCTGCCGGCAGTCTTGACTGTAAGGAGTATGTCGGATGGCAAAGCCCACTTATGAGGCTCTGCAAAGAAGAGTTAGGCACTTAGAGAAAATTACGGGCGAACTCATTGACCAATCGAGCGACGCTCAGCAGAGGGAACTCTTTGAGGTTTCCGCTCTGCACAATGTGTCACAGGCCCTTGTCTCGACCCGAGATTTGGATGAACTGCTCGAACTTGTCGTTGATGGGGTCAACAGAAGCCTGTTCACTGAAGGCGCAGGGGTCCTGCTGTACGATGAGAACCGAGGAGACCTCTACTGGAGACGAGTGCGGGACGCGAGACAGATTTTGGCCCCTCAGTCTGAGGAATTGAGAATTCCATTAGAAGGCAGCATAGCTGGTTGGGTGTTCAAGAACAACAAGCCGGCCAGGGTAAATGATAGTTCTAAGGATGCTCGTTATTATAGCGAAATTACGCGGAAAACAGGTTTTATACAACGCAATGTTCTGCAGGTGCCGCTCAACACCAGGGATAAGACCATCGGCGTGCTCATGGCCATTAACAAGTTCGGGGGCGATTTCACTGAACGAGATGAGGCGCTGCTCGAAGCTATGGCCGGCGGTATAGCTCTGGCTATAGAGAATGCGACCGTATATGAAAAACTAAAAAAATCCAGGGACGATCTGGAAATGATCTACAGGTCCAGCATGGCCCTGGCAACGACCATGGATCTTGACCAGTTGCTCGAAGTCGTAATCGGAGAACTCAGAAGAGCAATGGATTGCGAGGCCGCTGGCGTCATGCTTTACGACGAGCGCCGCCAAGACCTGTATTGGCGCGAGGTACAAGATGATAAAGGGCTTTTGGATCCACGAACTTCCGATATCAGGCTGCCTCTTGGAAGAAGCATAGGCGGCCAGGTCTTTCAGACCGGGGAACCGGTACTGGAGAACGACCCAACTCACAATCCCAGGTTTTTTACTCCAATTGTCAGTCGCACAGGTCTTCAAGTTCGCAATGAACTCGCAGTTCCCTTGCACACCAGAGAGGAAACTATTGGTGTGCTGGTAGCCTTCAACAAAAAGGGCGGGCAATTCTCACAAGATGACCTTCAATTGCTGGCTTCTCTGGCCGGTGTCGTGGCAATGGCTGTGGAGAATTCGATCTTCTTCCAGGAGATGCTGACAGCGTTTCATGAACTGGAAGATCTCAACTCGGCTAAATCCAAGATCCTGAATCACTTGTCTCACGAGTTGCGGACCCCGCTTGCCATTATTAGGGGAAGCCTTATCAACATGCGCAAAAAGCTCAACGAGATCGGGATAAACGATTTTGAACGGTCACTTGAGCGTATGGATCGCCATGTTCAGAGCCTCAATCGGCTTGAAGCCCAGGTTGAAAGCATCATGATGACAGGATACGCGTGGGAGAGACGCCAGATTGCCGGTTTTCTGAGGGCCGCAATGGATCTGATGGAAGTTCAGACTGAATATACCCCGGAGATTCAGCGCGCCACCTCGATACTCGGGACTTGGCTCGAAAAGACTTTCCCCACAAGACGAGACGAACTGGAGCGTATAAGAGTAAAGGACTTCGGTGACACGGTCTTGGATTCGATCGGGAAAAAGGCCAAAGAAGCCGGCCGTAATGTTACTCTCGATTTCCAGTTGCATGACACGGCAGAGCTACTGATCCCAGGCCACGTTTTGCAGGCCATCATGGAAGGGCTTATCCGAAACGCCATAGAAGCTACTCCCGATCACGGTTTGGTAAAGGTGACTGGAGACGTTAAGGGCGTCAGGTACATCCTCGTAGTCAAAGATACCGGCATCGGCATTCCGCAAAAGGACCAGGAATTAGTATTCGAAGGATTCTACCCCGTGCAAGACACGGACAGTTATGCCACCAAGCGGCCGTATTCGTTTAACGCGGGAGGGAAGGGAATCGATCTGCTTAGGATCAAAATGTTTTCAGAGCTATACGATTTTAACCTATCCTTCACCAGCACTCGGTGCCCTTATATTGAAGCGGCCGGGGATAATTGGACCGGAGATATGGCATATTGCGAACGCTGCGAGTCTCCAGAAGAGTGCCCTAATCACGGGGGGTCGGAATTCATAGTAGATTTTGCTTTGGCGCCGGAAAAGGACTTGGACGCACCGACCAAGAGCGGCAGAAGGAGATTTCAGGCTCAAACCAGCAGCTCCTCCAAATAATTACGCAATTGGCTTAAGGCTCGGCCCCGGTGGCTGACGCGATTTTTTGATTCTGGATCCATTTCCGCAAAAGTGCATCCGGACTCGGGATAGTAAAATATCGGATCATACCCAAACCCCGCTGCTCCCCGCGGCTCTCTTGTTATTCGCCCCTCGCAGGCGCTTCTGAACAGTCTTTCCTCGCCGCCGGGCGTAGCCAACGCCAGCACGCACACGAATCTTGCGGTGCGCAAGCTGTCAGGAACATCTTTCATCTCGGAGAGTATGCGAGCGCATTTTTCTGCGTCGGAAGCGCCTTCTCCCGCGTACCGGGCCGATAAAACCCCGGGCCGTCCGTTTAGCGCATCGATACAGAGTCCCGAATCGTCCGCCAGAGTGACAATTCCTGTTGCCTTCGCCATAATTCGAGCTTTTTTGGACGCGTTTTCCTCGAACATCTCTCCATCTTCCACCACCTCGGGCAACTCCGGAAAGGAAGCAAGAGACACGAATTCGATGGGGGTCCGTTTCAGCAACGCCCGGATTTCATTAAGTTTGCCGGGATTTCGAGTGGCAACGAGGATCTTATTGGGAATACTCTTCATGGAACCAAGGGTCATGGGAACAGCTTAGACTGAGCCGTTGCTCTCAAAGAAGAGGGAGCAAAGTCATTTCTCCATTGATATTTGGCCGACGCGGTGTTTGAAGAGCACGGCACTAGAATCGAATTTCCTGGCATCCGGAAACTGGACCGGATCCCGGAAAGAGCGGCCATCAAGCCAAGCCCGGGTTTGGTTCTTGTAATGTTTGGAGAAGAAATGCGCGGAAACCCCCATAGGGCCGGCGGAGAAAACCTGCGGGGGATCGGTCATATCTGATATTTGGCGCAAGGAAGCGCCTTCGACTACGTGGAATGTTTGAGGCTGGACCCAACCGCCGCAGTTGATAGTATCAACCGATCCTGAGACACTTACCGGCCCGACCTGGAATAGACTCTCTAAGAACCTCGAACGAACCGTTAGTGGATGAACAAAGGTTGCAGTATGGATACGGCCCCATCTCCAATCGGAGACATCTCCACCCATACGGTTTCTTCCTCGCACCATCGCTTTGCGGAAGCTCTTCACCAGCACGTGCTCGGGGTCGCTGCCTGCCAGCCACTGCGTCTGGTCATGCAAAAAAACCTTTCTGATCACTTTTGACGCAAGAGGCGGATAGCTTGCAAAGCTCTGGTAGAGTGGATCACCCAGTGGCGCACGAAATACCTCGTCCACAAGAGACTGGTAGAACAGCGCGAAGACTGCAGCAGCCGGAGACTCCTTGTTCATTTGCCAATCCCAGGAATTGAGGAGCTTTATGGCATCTTGTTCGATTCCGCCTTTTCGGTCCTGCCGATCAAGGACTTTCAATAGTTTTGGCGTCAAATCGCGAGCCAGTGGTGAAAGGTTGTCATTCTGGAGCTTCTCAATAATCTCGCGATGCAGCGCCTGAGTTGGTTCAAGGAGCTGAATGATTCTTTGCGCCCTGGCCTCATCATTCCAGTAGCAGCTTACGAAATAAGGATATGTGCTTCCCCCCGGTCGGTCGTCCGCTGCCACGGCCAGGCCAAGAGCGGGATTGGTAGCACGCGGCAGCTCGTCGAAAGGAATAAACCCTAACCAGTCATGGACTCCCGTCCACGCGGGCTGAGGTACAATACCGTCACTGCAATCGACTCGGATCGGAACGCGACCCGCAAACTGGATGCCCCAATTACGACCATCGTCCGCCCACACCACATACATGCAAGGGGCCACCAGATGCTTCAGGGCTGTCCTAAGTTCGTCGCCGTTCCCGGCCCTGTTCAGCCTTAGCAACGCCGGCATCAACCCGAGTCCATCCCAAGCGGTCCAGCGGAGAGACAGAGCCTTGTCTTTATAGACATCGGATACGAGAGGTCCGGTGTCTGTCAGCCGAATCGTCCGTGTTGTTGACGAGCCGCCCGTTGTCCGGATTACCTCGTTCAGATCCTCAATCTTCCGCCAGCGGTCGATTTTCCAATATCGCTGGGGAGGCTCGATATTCAGTTTTTCGATAAAGAGATCTGTATCGTCAGCAAGCGCGGAGATGCAACCCCACGTGATATGCATATTGCTGCCGACAATGGCCGCCGGTACCCCAGGAATGAAAGCACCCGATAAATGGAAATCACCGGCAGTCAAATGTGCCCGATACCAGAATCCCGGTGCGGACAAACGCTGATACACACTGGTGCAGGCGACAGGCTTTTCGCTGCGACTCCGCTCCGGCCCAAGCGCCCACAGGCAGCCTCCTCGAAAGCCGGGAACACGCTCCAGAGCATGGCTATTGCCGAGTTTGGGAAAAAGCAGCCCCGAAGGTTCCCATCCCGAGAGATCAGAAGAAACGAATCCGGTAGATGCGGCCGGGTCGGTGGGCCACAGTTCCATCGCCCGCTCTCGACCCAGGCGTCCGAGAACGCGCGTCAGAATAGGATCGACGCGGACTGCAGGCGAGCTCTCCCACGCAAGCGCTAAACATATGGACATGATGTCATCAGCCGAGAACAAGGAGGGCCGATATTCGAGTAGTGAGAATTCCACAGGTGGTTTCTTCGCGTGAGCTGAAATATATTTGTTGATCCCCTGGATGAAGTTATCCAGCCATCTTTTCTCACGTTCGGAGAAGTTTCCCGGATACTCTTGGGGCCGTATTGAGGCCCTCAGCGCCCTCATCAGGTGATCGCCGTCGAGGTAATCGGGACCAAGAATTTCAGCCAAACGGCCCTGGCCCGCGCGCCGAAGATAATCCATTTGCCACAGGCGGTCCTGGGCCATGACGTACCCCAGAACCAGCGCCACATCCTCTTCTCTCTCGCCGATTATGTATGGTATCCCGTTCGCGTCCCTGACCACTCTTACGTCCGCTGACAAGCCGGCGACGTCGATGAGCGATTCCCCAGCAGGGAGCAATGAGAGTGCGAAAAAGTATATCCACAGCGCCCCGGCGCCGGCCATCAGGATCAACAATGCGGGGATTACCGTGAATACCCGCATTAGAAAATCGGGATCGAAGTCTGTTCTGAGGAGGGCCTTACTCGCGCCCAATGGGTGTGCCTCCCAACAACTTGTCCACGAGTTCGGAGCTTGCGCCGTATGGATCTTTGTCTCTGGCCACTATCTCGTTTACCACCCGCTCCAAGGTGTCTTCGCCGCCCAATTTCTCCAGGGCGGTTTCCATGAGATTTTCTTTCAGTAGGTCGAGGAGCTGCTTCCGTATCCTGTTCTTCTCCAGTTTCACCAACTTGTCGTTATTGTGCGCCTGCAAGTGACGACGGTGCTCGAGTATCGCCTGGTAAAGTTCCTCAATCCCTTGGTTTTCCAGGGCCGCTGTGGCGATGACAGGCGGCATCCAGCCCGAGTCCTTGTACTTTTCACCGGACATCTCCAGCATTGACCTGATTTCACGCACCGTTTTGGCAGAACCTTCACGTTCAGCCTTGTTAACGACGAAAAGGTCTCCGATTTCCATGAGCCCGGCTTTTATGGCCTGAATGTCGTCGCCCATTCCTGGAACTGTAACGAGCACAGTAGTATGGGCATTGTGGACGATGTCCACCTCGTCCTGTCCGACTCCCACGGTCTCTACGATTATCACGTCTTTTCCCATCGCATCCATAACGATGATCGCATCCGCTGTAGACCGCGTAAGGCCACCGAACGTTCCGCGTGTTGCCAGCGACCGAATAAAAACTCCATCATCCATAAAGTGTTTCTGCATTCGGATACGATCGCCGAGTATTGCGCCTCCGGTAAAGGGACTAGTGGGGTCGATGGCAAGCACCCCGACGGTTTTGCGGTCTTCCCGAAACTTCGTTACCACTCGATCTACCAGGGTGGACTTGCCCACGCCGGGAGATCCTGTAAACCCGATTATGTGCGCGTGTCCTGAGTGTCGGTAAAGTAGAGCCAGTTCGCGAAAAACTCCTTTTTCCCCGTCATCGATGCGGCGGATCAGTCTGGCGGTCGCCCGCATATCGCCTCTGATTATTTTTTCGGCCAGCAAGAACACCTTCCTTAAGATTCAGGTGACGCAATGGCTCTCGTGCCAGAGCCGCTTTGCGCATAGCGTCACTATTTTATGACATGCCACACGTCGGTTTTGGTTGTTCCGAACGCTCAAGGCCGCGCACCTCGTGAAACAGAAGCCGGCATGCGGGCAGTAGCGATTTATTGGTAAGAGGCAGCAGTAGAATTGTCAAGATCAAATCAGTAGTTGGACGACATTTCTGCTGTCGAGTGAGCAATTTTCATATAGCACCGGAAATTTAAATGCAAAAAGTTGAATTGATCAAACGATATAGACGTCGTACGAATACTCCTATATCATTGCGCTTCAATTAGAGCAAAGGAGACTGAATGTCTGAACGTTATCAGCAATTTCTGGGAGCCGAACCTGGACTTATAGTGGAAATCGTCGATGACGCGAATTCCCCGTATCTGGTCAGGACTGAGAACGGGTTCGAATTCTATATATCCGAGGACGATTTTCGAAACTATTACAAGAAGGAACAGAGCCTAACTCCGCCTCAGTGGGCGCACTTGGTCACGGACCGAGAACACGGTCTGGTGAATTGTGTGTTGATGGGTGACACGATGGAAATTGTTCACTCGTTCGAAAGCGTGTTCCAGGATTTCGATAAGGCACGGGCCTTTGTCAGGGCCGCGGCGACTGCCATGCAAGATCGACCAGAGAAAGGCGCTGAGGTACTGCGAGAATGGCTTGTCACATCAGACTGGAAAGATGTCAAACTTTCGGACAGTGATCTACGTCGGCTTGCCGCTATCCCGAAAGAGTTATACGCTTGCCTGGTCAGCGATTCGTGCGCTGCCGGGCAGTTCCCGTTTTTGCAGAAGACGGAGCTTTCCGGAAACCAATCGACCGAACAACTCTCCCCGTCAAAGCCGAAGCTCACCCGAACTCCTTCGAAGAAACCTCAAATCCAACCCGTTACGCTCGTGCGACGCTCGGGAATGAAAAATGTCGAAATGCAGGTGGATGGGGACATACTCACTGTCCGGGTCGATTTAACAAAAGATTTCGGCCCGTCAAAATCGGGCAAGACGATCATTGTAGCTTCAACTGAAGGTAACAAATCAGTGCCGGGTCGCGATGAAAAGATCGGACTCAACATCTACAGGCAGGAGACGAAAAAAGGCAAGACAGGGCGGCGTAGCAATTTCAAGAACGTTGAGTTGGATTTACAAGGCGAGATCCTCCGGATCACTGTAGATCTCTCCAAAGAGATGGGACCGTCGAAATCGGGTAAAACCACGATCATCGCTTCAACAGAAGGCAATCAGACGGTTTACGGGAGAGAAGAAAAGATTGGCCTGAACGTCTACAAGAAAGAGGCATGAATCGGAAGACTGATATCAACAGTCCGCTCCTTGCGACTAATACAACATAATGTTAGGTTTTTTGGGCGGGGGCCGTGTGTCCTTCTTTCTTGCGCAAGAAAGGGCCCCTCGGAAGGCCTTTCAGAAACCCATTAGGAGGAGCTTCTTATGTTTGTTTTTGGAACGGCAGACGATGTGTTCAGTATGGCCATTCGCATCGAAGAGAACGGATATGCTTTTTATGATGGCGCTGCAAAGAAGACTAAGGAAGCGGCCGTGAAACGGCTGTTTGAAGAGCTGGCAGGCATGGAAGAAGGGCATATAAGGGCGTTCAAATTAATAAGAAGTACTATGCCTGCCGCGCTTCTGGAACCGCCGGTCTGGGACCCTGAGGGGCTGGCAGAAAGCTACCTTCAGGCAACCGCCGACACTCACATTTTCACGGTAGAAGCGGCCGAGAGTCGCCTTAAGGGCATCAAGACCGCGGATCAGGCTATTGATATGGCCATTCAATTTGAGAAAGATTCTGTGGCGTTTTTCCTGGGCGTGAAGGAATTACTTTCTCATCCTGACGGTAAGGACGAAATCAACAAGCTAATTGGCGCAGAAATGGAGCACATAAGGATGCTTTCGCGGGCCAAGTGGCTGCTTAGCCGAACCGGCTCCGCAGGGATTGAATGATTGAACATCCAGCGAGGCACGTTGGAGGTTTGAAGAGCCCCGGTTTTCTTCGTGAATTGATATTCGGTGGACAATAAATTGGAATCTAACCACTTTCCGAGGCCGAGGCTAGCTCAGTGATGGCAAACCCATGGCCTGCTTTTCAAGAACCGTGACCAACGGGATAGAGAGTTGGCGGGAAATGATTTCGGCCAGTTCTTGCCATCCTTTGCCCTCGTGAGCGGCTTTCTTCACCTTCGGTGAGTCAAAAATGATCACCGCTACGTCCTTATGGCGTCTGGCATAATTGAACAACTTCTGGTCCGCATCGCCAAGTCGAATGGTGATCTTGAACGGGACCTTTTCTCTTTCCAGTCTTTGCAAAAGGGCCACAATGTGAGCGGACCCGGCAGACATCCTGCGGCTCAATGCATCATAATCGGTTGAATTATCCGAGCGGTCTATAACCTGCAAAATATCTATCTCGGCCCTTATCCGTTTGCAGAGTTTCACGGCATAGTTGAAAGCGGCTTCGTTGGGGACCTCTCCTTCGATCACCAGCAACACCGTTTGCAGCCTTTTGGAAATCTGAAGCATTTCTTCAGCCGTTTCGAACTGTCCGGCCTCCGCAAAAGCGACCGCAGCCAAATGAGCTACCAGTCGGTCCTTTAGGCCCTTTTTCTTGGAGTCGTCGATAGCTGGCCTCGACTTTGCGGTCAATTTCCGAGCCTCGCATTCCTGTAATGATTCTTGAAAGCGTGCTCCATCTGGTCCCAGGTCTTCGGAAACGGCAATCTTCCAGTTGTTCGGTCCCGCAGTGATTTCGCTGTCGCTTTTTTTCATGCATCGCTCCTCGGTGAATTCCGCCAAGGTTGATTCAAGTTCCGTACCAGTTGCCGGCAATGGAGATCTTATTAATATAATAGATATTTTATGACATACATTGACGAAAGAAACCGCGACCGTTACACTCTGCAACAGTATCGTTGAAAAATGCATTGAGGCCCGTTACTATAAAAATTTGTAAAACCATCTGAGAATGGCTTTGCTCGTGGGAATTAGCGAACGTTTCACTGTGCAACAACTGGAAAAGAAGGATAGATAGTGCGTCTGGTTGAACAATTATCCACAGTGACAAGCTTCTCTTGAGCCGAACATGGGAAGCTTGCCGGTTCGCGATCCGGAATTGCCGTGTGATGCCGAATCGCTTTTGACAAAAACTGCCCATTAATTATGAGAAGAACACCCAAGAATAATAGGCTAGGAGTATTCGATGCCCATAGCTGTGTTAAGTATCAGATATAAGATCATTATAGCGTTTGCCGCGGTATACCTGTTTATGGCGGCAAGTTTCTTGGGCTCGCACTACTTCATACACCAGTTGGAACAAAAAATCGGCTACTTAGAGGATATCAGCAAGCTGGAAGAGTCCGTCCTGGAGATTCGGCGATTTGAAAAAAACTTCTTCCTGTACGGAGATTATCAATCTCTCAACACCGCACTTTATCACCTCACAAGGGTCCAGGACGTCTTAGGCAAAAACAATGCGAAACTTGAGGAGCTTTCGTATGTTCAGAAAGTAGCTGAGTTTAAGAAAGACCTCGCCGATTATAAAGACGTAATATCGAGGTGCTCGCAATTGGCGGCGCAGGGAGACCGTGTTTTCACCCCGGAGATTCGCGGGAAATACGAAACGGAGATGCGAAAGACGGGTTCCTCGTTATTGGACTTTGCTGAAGGCGTGGCCCGGAGGAAAAGAGAATCCATCAAGCAAACCACGTCAACCGCGGTCAAGCTCCAGCTACTGGCTTTTGCTCTGGTCGGCGTTGGCCTTGTCGGCGTCGGAAGCTTCTTGTTTGCTAAAGTGATGAAGCCATTGATATTGTTGGAACAAAGCACAGATGACATCGCCAAAGGCCGGTTTAAACCAATCGAGAATTTGCCGCACGAAAAGGAGATCCGTGAGATTTTCGATTCATTCAACAGGATGACGGCCCAATTGAAGACACGAGAGGAACAACTGGTTCAGTCCAAGAAGCTCGCTTCTTTGGGTACTATGCTTGCGGGAGTGGCACATGAGGTCAATAATCCTCTATCCAATATCTCGTCATCATGTGAAATCCTGCTGGAAGAGCTTGATGAAGGCGACAAAGAGTATCAGAGAGGTGTGCTGAGAAAGGTTGTAGAGCAGGTGGATAAGGCCCGGAGCATAGTCCTGAACCTCTTGGAATTTTCCAGAAACAAAGAGTTCTTTAAACAATCCGTCAACTTAAAGGAAATCATTGATAGCACAATCCGACTTTTGCACGGACAGATACCCTCTACGGTTCTTGTTACAGCCGAGATTCCCGAAGATTTGGCAATATTTGCGGACAAACAGAGGATTCAGCAAGCTTTTATGAACCTTATTACAAATGCGGTACAAGCTGTTCAGGGAGAGGGAGAGGTGAGGATTCGCGCAGAGATTTCCCGCCATGGAATGGTAACCATGATAGTCCGTGACACCGGTGTCGGAATCCCGGAGGAGAATCTGTCCAAAATATTCGATCCCTTCTTCACAACTAAAGATGTGGGGCAGGGGACCGGTCTGGGGTTGTTCATCACCCACGACATCATAGTTCGGCACGGGGGAACAATCAAGGCCAAGAGCAGCCCCGGAACAGGAACCTCGTTTGTCATAAGACTGCCGGCCAGGGAGCCTTCAGAATGAAAGGCATACCACGACTGCTGATAGTTGATGACGAAGAGATGGCCCTGACAAACATCGAGCACATCCTCAAAAAGCAAGGGTATGAAATTGTCACTGCGAACACCGGGCCCAAGGGGCTGGAATTTGTTCGGACTGGGAAGTTCAACGTTGTGCTCACGGATTTGCGCATGGAAAAGGTGGACGGGATGAGAATCCTCGAAGAATCCCGACGCGTCAATCCTGGATGTGAGGTAATCGTCATAACAGGGTACGGCACGGTGGACTCGGCCATTGAAGCCATGAAGAAAGGGGCCTACCACTACATCTCGAAGCCCTACAGAATAGACGAGGTAAGAAAGACCGTGTCCGAAGCGGTGGAAAAAATCCAGCTAAGAGAGGAAAACCTACAACTCAAGGAGGACCTAAAGAAGTTCAAAGAAGCCGGCAGGATCAGAATAATTACCAAAGATTCCGCGATGACCAGGATTCTTCAGACAGCTCGCCAGATAGCCGGTACGGACTGCAATGTCCTCATTACCGGTGAATCCGGCACGGGAAAGGAACTCCTGGCGAGGTTCGTTCACGAGCACAGCAGAAGAAGCAATCGGGCTTTGATGGCTCTCAATTGTGGGGTATTCAATGAAGAACTTTTGACCAACGAGCTTTTTGGCCACGAAAAGGGCGCATACACGGGCGCTCATACGGCGAAGCCGGGTATCATGGAAATGGCAAAAGGTGGGACGCTGTTCCTGGACGAGGTTACCGAAATGTCCCCCAGTATGCAGGTAAAGCTTCTCAGGGTCATTCAGGAGCGGCAAATGATGAGAGTAGGGGGAACGACCACAATAAGTGTGGATGTACGATTCATCGCCGCGACAAACCGCAATATCCAAGAAGCAGTTCGATCAAATGAATTCCGAAAGGACCTTTATTACAGGCTCAATGTTGTTTCGTTGGATCTCCCTCCACTGGCCGCGCGAAAGGCTGACATTCCTCTCTTGGCGCTGCACTTCTTGGAAAAACATTCCAAGCTTATGTCAAGAAAAACACCGTCTCTGTCTAGAGAAGTGCTGGAAATTTTGAAGGATTACGATTTTCCCGGCAACGTGAGAGAATTGGAAAACATCATTGAGCGCGGAATAGCCCTGGCAACCAACGACGTAATTGCAGCGGAGCACCTACCGGACGACATAAGGGAATTCAACATCAAGACTTTCCGGCGGAAGAATGGAAAACTGCCGACCCTGGAAGAACAAGAGATTGAATATATAAAACAGGTCCTCTCAGAGACAGGTGGAAATAAGACTGTAGCCGCTGAAACCCTTGGCATTGACAGGGTGTCTCTCTGGAGAAAAATCAAACGCTACGGACTGGAGTGACAACTAACCTTTTACTCGTTCCCAGGCTCCAGCCCAGGAACGGGAACGAACGCGGAGGGACAATCAGTGGAACCCGGCCGCGGCCAGTCTCCGGTCTAGACATGCTCATAGCCTTCTTTGACAGGTCGGGCGTACACCTCGGGCTCGGCAACAGGTCTGCTTTTCCACATGCTGCCAAGTATTATCACCGTCCCAACGGCCAGTGCTGCGCACATGGTAACGAAGCTGGCCAAGTCCAGCAAGCCGATAGACGATTGTGTTATAGAAATTATTCCCAACTCTTCCAGATATTTCGGCACTGCAAGTGCCCTGCTGAGAGCTACTATGATCATGATGATTCCCATGACCACCTTGATCATGTGTTCTTTCACATAAGTCGTGCCGATAGCGCCGAGTTGAACACCCAGAAGCGAACCCGCGAGTATAATCAGAGTAAGCCTGATGTCCACCATGCCGTGAATGGCCCACTTGACGGAACCGCCGAATCCCATGATGAAAGCAATCACCAGCTCCGTCGCAGAGGAAATCAGCCCGGACGCGCCGACTACATATATCATTCCGGGCACGCCTACGAAGCCTCCAACAGCAATCGTTGCCGCTAACAAACCGGTCGCGAACCCCACCGGAATGGTTAACCACAAGGATATGGTAACGTTTGCCGTCTTGAAATGGACCATCGGAGGGAGATAGATCTTCTGAAGTCTCTGAGCAAGGGATGAAACTTGGTCTCCGAGACCGGATTTGGAAGTTTTCCACGCGTCGTAGAAAACGTAGGCACCCACTATGAGTAATACTGTCACGAATGAAAGACTCACGTAAAGGTTTGAACCCGCT
>DATJPW010000342.1:0-8143 GCA_035506215.1 Desulfomonilaceae bacterium | reverse complement strand
TACGAGTATTCGGTCTGGCGTTTTGACCCATTTGAATGGGAGTGCTTCCTCGTTCCATTGGTCGATAAATGCATGAATGGTCTTCCGGAGTGGTGTGACGCCCTTGAAAGAGCCCCTGCGGACTGCCCGTCTCGTAAGGATGGAAAACCACGTCTCTACCTGATTCATCCAGGACGCTGATGTGGGGGTGAAATGAAGCACATAACGCGGCCGACGATAAAGCCACGACTTCACCTTCGGGTGCTTGTGAGTGGCGTAGTTGTCCAAGACCAAGTGGATTTCTCCTTCGGGATACGTCGTGTCGAGGATTCTGAGGAAATCCAAGAAGTCCTGATGCTTGTGGTTGTCCTTGCATTTACCGACCACCTCGCCTGTGGCAACGTTAAGCGCTGCGAAGAGCGTGGTCGTGCCGTTTCGTTCATAATCATCAGTACGGCACTCCGGATGGCCGAACTTCATGGGAAGAAGAGGTTCGTCCGGTTTAGTGCTTGAATTTGGCTCTTCTCATCAATACTCAAAACCAGAGCTTTTTCCGGTGGGTTCAAATACAGCCCCACAATGTCCACCACTTTCTCGACTAGTTGATGATCGTTGCTGTATTTAAAAGTCTTTTGGAGACGAAGTTGAAGACGGTTGCGTTTCCAAATTCGCTGCACCGTGGACTTGCTGGCCTTTACTTTCTTGGCAAGCCTTCTCGTGCTCCAGTGCGTTTCGTCATCCGGTGACTCCAATGTCGCCGCTATGATTCCGGCTTCCCTCTCTCCAACAAACTCTGGCTTTCGCCCTCTTCCAGGAGCATCGGTGAGACCCTCCAACCCCTCTCGAACCCAACGATCACGCCATAATCGCACCGTATCGATATTGCAGCCGCAGCTTCGAGCTGCCCTCTTTATGTTCAGTCCGTCTGCCAAAGCCAAAACAATAGAAATACGTTGCACAAGCCTTTGCTCCGTCTTGCCTGCCCTGAGGAGAGCCTCCAATTCCTATCGATCACGCCCGCTCACGAACACGGATACCGAAGCAGCCACTCTTGTCACCTCCGAATACGTGCCTGCTTCATACCTTACCACTGAATCCAAAACCAGTCATTTCTGGGACAGAGCACTAGTACATACCGCCGGGGGGCATTCCTCCACCAGGCATAGGTGGCTCTTTCTCCTTGGGCTTCTCCACTACCATTACCTCTGTCGTTAACATGAGGCCGGCGACAGATGCAGCGTTGGCCAGAGCCAGTCTGCTCACCTTGGTGGGGTCGATGATCCCGGTCTCCATTAGATCTTCGTACGTCTCGCTCTGTGCGTTGAAGCCGAATCCGCCCTCTTTGTTCTTCACCTTGTCCGCGACAATCGAACCTTCATGCCCCGCATTTTGGGCAATCTGCCGAAGCGGCTCTTCCAGTGCCCGCAGTACTATTTTGGCACCAACGCCCTGATCGCCTTCCAGCTTCAGCTTGTTCACCGCATCCAGGCATCTCACGTACGCCACACCGCCACCAGGAACAATTCCTTCCTCCACGGCAGCACGAGTCGCGTGCAGGGCATCTTCCACGCGGGCTTTCTTTTCTTTCATTTCGGTCTCGGTAGCCGCGCCCACATTGATGACCGCCACGCCGCCGACCAGTTTGGCAAGTCTTTCCTGCAGCTTCTCACGGTCGTAGTCCGACGTTGTTTCTTCAACCTGAGTGCGGATCTGACGTATCCGTCCTTCGATTTTGTCCTTCGCTCCAGCGCCGTCCACGATCGTTGAGTTGTCTTTGTCCACCGTCATCCTCTTGCAGCGGCCCAGATCGTTGATGGTGACATTCTCAAGCTTCAGCCCAAGATCTTCGGAAATCACCTGGCCACCGGTAAGTATCGCTATGTCTTCGAGCATTGCCTTCCTGCGGTCACCGAAGCCCGGGGCTTTCACAGCACATGCGGAAAGCGTGCGTCTCAGATTGTTGACCACGAGTGTAGCGAGCGCCTCACCCTCCACATCCTCAGCAACTATGAGAAGCGGCCTACCCATCTTGGCCACACTCTCCAGCAGCGGCAGTATGTCGCGCATGTTGGAGATCTTTTTCTCATGGATCAGTATGTACGGTTCCTCGAGCACCACTTCCATCCGCTCGGCGTCGGTCACAAAATAGGGGGAGAGGTAACCACGGTCAAACTGCATGCCTTCGACCACTTCTAGGGTTGTCTCCATGGCCTTGGCCTCTTCCACCGTGATAACACCTTCTTTACCGACCTTTTCCATGGCTTCTGCAATGATGTTGCCAATGGTGGGATCGTTATTGGCAGAAATCGTACCGATCTGTGCGATCTCCTTCTTGTCTTTGGTTGGTTTGGAAAGGTCTTTGAGCTTTTTGACCACAGCTTCCACTGCAGCGTCGATTCCTCGCTTCAGATCCATGGGCGATACGCCTGCTGCGACCATTTTCACGCCTTCGCGAAATATGGCCTGAGCCAGCACGGTAGCGGTCGTGGTGCCGTCACCCACCACGTCAGACGTCTTGGACGCGACCTCCTTGAGCATTTGCGCGCCCAGGTTCTCGAATTTGTCTTCCAGTTCGATTTCTTTGGCAACGGTGACGCCGTCCTTGGTTACTGTGGGAGATCCCCAGGACTTCTCAAGAATGGCATTGCGGCCTTTGGGTCCCAGGGTAGATTTCACGGCATCAGCCATGATGTTGACACCCCTGAGAATCTTGTCCCTTGCCGGTTGTTCGAACATAATGAGTTTTACGGCCATCTATTTTTTCCCTCCTTGAAAGCATATTTTGGATTGTGATCGAACTCGGTCCCGCAAACGGATGACCTCAGAAGGTCAAACTTCCACGATGCCCAGAACATCATCCTCTTTCATGATGAGGTATTCGGTCCCCTCAATCTTCACCTCCGAGCCGGAGTACTTTCCGAAAAGGATCATGGTCCCTTCCTTGACCTGCAACGGGATGATCTTTCCTTCTTCGGTCCGCCTTCCTTCACCCACTGCTATGACCTTGCCCTTTTGAGGCTTCTCTTTCGCGGTGTCCGGGACAATTATTCCCCCCTTGGACGTTTCCTCCAGTTCCACCCTCTCCACGAGGATTCGATCGTATAGAGGACGTAATTTCATGTTTCCACCTCTTGCCTTGTAGTTATGATAGTCGTGGGATGTGCGCCTATTAGCACTCTATGTAACAGAGTGCCAATGACGGGGGCTCTTGTCAACTCGCGGTTTGCAGAAAACATCAAGATTCAGGACACTTGGACGAGAACTGGCCGGCACTAGGCGGGAATTTGGTTTTCTTGACTTTGACGCCTCCTGATAAACGTGTCCTTATAGTCGCAGAACTCACATTCTGGTGACCTTTTACGAGAACGAAGCAGAATCAGTTCTGACAGGAATTTACTCTCCACGCACAAAACTCCCAAACCCCTATGACCAAGGAGTTTGCGACTCAGGCTTCCTCCTCGTCTGAGTTTTAACGTACTCCATGGAGATCGCTTTAATGCAACCATTAGTTGATAAAGCCGAAAATCGGCCTTCGTTATAACCAAGAGGGACGAAACTGTTAAGAGGCTTTGCTCTGCGCTACAACATGCTACACAAAACTTGGCTTTGGCTACCGATTGTTTTGTGCCCTGTCGCTGTTAACTTTGGCGAGTGAGTTTGCCAGCCCTCATGTCTTCACAACGTTTACAAAGAGTCCGGTTGCCTGGTTTGCCAGTTTTTCGTTTGTCGGGTTCGATATTGTCTCCAACAGTGCAATTTTTACAGACATGGTAGACTTTTTCATCTACGGAGAAATACGCTAGAGTTTCTTGACAATTTGATGCCATTGGATGACTCCTTCTGCTTTGAGAACGGATAGGCATAGAGCATACAGGACGGGGCTATGGTTTCTTCCGAGATTATGGGGAGACTACCTGATTCTGAGGGTTTTTCGGCCCCTAAGTGCTCTGTACTGGGTCTTTGGGCCCTCCCAAGGCGCCGCAACACCTCGGACACTGTTCCAATCACGGGAAGTGACAGCAATCTTGCTTCCTAAACGAGTTTTAACCTTTTCTTTCAGGGCACGGTGTGCCGCACCCCGACACTACCTTTCACCCCCCTTATCTAATCCGATCAAACTTCAGCAAAAAAATAAGGGTTCAAACATTGAATGCGATCCACATATGTTTCGGGATCCAGAAACCAACATACAGCGCTAAATGAACTCAGCAATGAGTTGCCGTCTTGAGGAGTAAAACAAAAGCCTATAACCTCATGGCCTTTGCGCACCACCAGGCACGGTTCCACAATCACTGTCTGGTTCAAAATTCTTCCAAAATAGCCGTGGTCGCGTCCAAATGAAAATACCTCACACGCCGATTGCTTCTTGGTGACACTGATACGGTCGTCCGCTTTAAATCTTGCGAGCACTTCGTCTCTGGTGACGGCTCTTTTCAGTTTCAAAGTAAAATAAATGCAGTGCATGTACTGAGTATTCAGCTTCAGCGCAGAGGACCATAAATTCAATTCAAGGTCCATAGTCCTGAAGAGGTGGTATGCGTCCCGAGCGTGGTGCGTGCCGAACACGGGATCGTCGTGTTTGCCCACGTCCGGAGACGGAACGTACCCCTTGGTCTGGCTGATGTCATTAGCCCTTCGCAAGCAGAGGAAGCGGGCTTCCTCCAAATTATCGGTCCCATCCACCAGCGCGACAGAATTAACAAGTGCACAAAGATTATGAGTGTTACAGCTTACCACCTGCACGAATCTATCTTTACTGATCTCCAGTGCGCTATCATTAATTCCCCTGGCGTACATCTTTCCAAAGCCGAACTCGCTGCCTTGAGCGATGAATCCCTTGCACGTGGCCAGATAGTTTTCGTAAAATTCATTCTTGTTTGATATTCCGACCCCAGAAGGGGTGCAATCAACCACAACGCTTGCCTTTGGCAGCGCCTCTTCATGTATCAAGGAAGGTTTGACGCCCAGCGCTTCAAAGTCGCGTACCTTGTCCTCGTCCACGCAAAGTCTGGCTCCTCTGGCTATCAACGCCTTGAGCTTGGGCAACTCCTTGGGAAGGGGTGAGCGCTTGTGGAAGGTAACCTCGGAAAACCCCGCCTGATCCTTAAACGAACACAGCAACCCGATGAGGGGCTCGCCTATGGTCCCGGTTCCCACCACATGAACCACACCTTTGTCCTTACCCATTGTTCTCTTCTCCCTTCCGATAAAGACGCTGACCCGGTCTGTTCAAGTTTAATGCATGGCTTCAGTCAAGATTCATCCTGAATCAGCTGGCTGCTACCACGTGCCGCGGGTCCCAGAATTCCTGACCAGTCGTTCGATGGTACCTCACACCCGAAGTAAGCCCCGATTAGGATCGGATTCCGTCCCACGGAGGTGTGGTGTAGTAGGAATCATTCGTCGTAAACGGATTTGTCGCCTTTTCTTGAGCGTACTTCTCCATCGTTCCCTCGGTCAACCACAATTTTCACCGTGAGGCCGCTTTGGAAAAGAAGCAGGTCAGGTATCAATGGGCTTCCCTTTGACGCAAGACCGGGAAGATCATATTCTAATCCCAAAGGAGCTGTGAGGGGTAATAATTTACCTGATCCCAAATCGGAGAGTGGATTTTCCGAGGAGGTAAATCGATTGACTCCCCTACTCTGGTATGTATATTCTCAACCCGCCCTCAGCCCCGGCCCATACCGCAATTTGGTGGGTCTGCCAGAGGCGGCGATCCTCATAGGCTTTGGCTCGAATGATGCAGTCCCCGTTGGTCATTGCATCCCACTCAGGCTTTTCGTATGAGCCCCTCCACTCGATATAGGATGACGGGTTGCTCAATACCCTTGAGAGAACACTGCCTTGTCCCCTCCACCAAAAGCTCTCCGTCGAGGTTATGAAACACTGCGGGCGACACGAGGACCTCGCCGCCTTCGGCCTCTGCTTGAACTCTAAAAGCCAAGTTTATGGGAATTCCCACTGCCCCGTATTTCTTGCGTTTCTCCGAGCCTATGTTGCCGACAATTAGCTGCCCGCTGTTGACACCAATTCCCATTTGGAGTTCAGGAAGGCCCAACCGCAGATTGCCTCTGTTCAATCCCTCCATGGCCTTCTGCATCTCCAACGCGCAGGCTACGGCCCTCGTGCAGTGGTCCGGGACGAAGGTTGGCGCTCCAAAGAATACAAGGATCCCATCTCCGGTGAATTCGTCTATCGTACCCCCATGTCTCATTATGATATCCGTCATTTCCTCAAGGTAACGGTTGATTATTTCTAACACCTGTCCCGGTTCCAATAATTCGGTTGTGCGTGTGAACTCACGAATATCTGACACGAGAATGGTTATCTCCCTCAACTCACCCGTTAGCTCTTCGCCCCCTGGGGATTTCAGGATCTCGTTGACGACCTCCATGCTAAGGTAAGGGCCAAAGGTCTCCCTAATGGAGTCAAGGCTACTGTGCTCCTGTACCATCCTATCGAATCCTTCCCCGAGCCGCGCTCCGAGTTCTTTGACGAGATGATCTCTTTCGGTCTCTTCCAGCGCTGTATGTATGGAATCCGTATTCTCGATATAATCGAGACAAGCCACTTTTATCCCCACGTCTCTTCCGAGCTGTTCGGAAAGAAACCACTTGTGTCGGAGAATATGCATCCACAGCTTCGCGGCGAGTTCCGGCTCTAATTTGTCGCCCCCGTAGTCTAATATCCGGCCAGTGCATGCTCCCGGAATCGAAATATCAGCCACTATTTCCACGTCTTCTTCCTTTCGTTTGACAAGCGAACATATCGCTCCTTCTTCGAGTACGTGCATCAAAAGTTAGGGCTTGTAGCCTTTGTAGACCGGGTTGTCAAGTACAACAGCCCACGACGCGTAGGTCCTCAGTTGTTCGCGGGGAGTTCAGAGCGCAGGTATGTGTTGCCGTACGGCTCATGATAACATCCATAAGGCCCCTTTCAGTTGTTTCTCCTCAGGGGAGAACCACCGGGTTCACTCAAGTATTTACAATCCTTACAAGGACCGAGCTTGATCTTAGCCAGATACCGAGCGGAGCGGGCGGTTGCTTGGCGCCGCCATCCCTCACACGCCTTTTGAGAAATTCCGCTAACCATCCCTGGTATAAGGCATTCTCGGAGATCTTCTCTCTCCTTAAAGATGCGGATCTGGGCATCAAGATAATCGTTCTCGTTTTGGATAAGCGGCAAACGGCAGAAAGTTTCATGGCGAATGGATCGTGATCTTGCGTGCGAATGTCTTTGTCGCTCCGAAGCTCTAGTTTGAGGCATCATGGGCGCTTTAACCTTTTTGTTCGTCTCGGCTCCATTTCGTTCATCCTCTGAAGTCGGATGTTGAACAATTCGTACCGGCGCACAGTCTCTACGTGCTCGGCCAAAATCACGTCCTTCGCAGCAACCGGGTTCAGGCACCCAAAGGGGCGCTCTTGATTGTTGGCTTCTGCCGTAATCGAGTCGGCAAGTTGGGCGCAGTTGCACCCCACCGTACCGGAAGCTTCCTGCATCCGTGACATTGGGTCTCTCCTTTTGACCTTTCTTTGGATTATCTGTTAATGGATTTTTGTTCCGAGCAATTATCTATTAAATTTCCAGTTCAGATCGTTTAGACGACTAAGCGCCTTTATTTAAGAACGTTTACAGCATTAGTGTTCTATCCACGCTATTCCTAAACGGAATGCCTTCCGACCATCTGAGCCGTCCTATATCGCCTGCACTTGAGGCGTCATCATTTCACGAGCTGCGATGAGAATACCCTCACCGGTCAGTACGCTACGTTCATTTCTCTCAGAAGTGAAGAGTTTGAAGTTCAGGGTATAGTAGTGAAGAGGACCCAACAACTTAGTAAGAGTGAGAAGAGCCAAGGTTTGCCAGCTCAGGAAGACCTGTGCGTCGAACCTCTTGTCCAACATGCCTAGGGCTGCATCGATAAGTGAAGTAAGATTTACCATTTAGTGAGCTCCTTTCAACCTTCACTGTAATGATGACATCCAGCTTGAACCAAAGTTCCTCGGTGCTATAGGGATTTCCTGGTGTACTGTCCCTGAATTAAGTCCGCACTGCTTTTACGAGTATTCGGTCTGGCGTTTTGACCCATTTGAATGGGAGTGCTTCCTCGTTCCATTGGTCGATAAATGCATGAATGGTCTTCCGGAGTGGTGTGACGCCC
>DATJPW010000341.1:0-37684 GCA_035506215.1 Desulfomonilaceae bacterium | reverse complement strand
CCAGGTCCACTCCTCCTCCGTCACAACATGATGCGTCATCACAATGGCACTAGCGGCATCGGGCATGAAAGAGGCGAAGAAGTTTCTTTCTCGTTCAGACAATGCTTGAACCGGCACAGCCGCCACGTTGCAGCATGGCGGTAGCATGTGAAAGAGGGCGCTACTCATATTCATGTCGAACGACTCGGATCATCGGCGGCTATCAGCCGCTTAATGTCGAAGAGGTGAGCTTTGGGATCATGATCCATATATCTGTACCCTGTCTCGATCTAGGCTCTTTCTAACATAAGGATTTTTCACCGCGTTATCTTGGATAACATCAACTTGCCTTCCCAGTTCCTGTTCAAGTCGTTCCTTCAGTTCAAAATAGCGGTCAAAAAGCCTATCAACACCTTCAAACTCTACAACGACGTCAATATCGCTTCTTTCGGGTTGGAAATCGTCCCTTGCCGCTGAACCCGCTACATCCAAGCGCTTGACTCGAAGGTCTTCGCAAATTTTCTTGATAACCTGCATATGCTGTTCAAGTTTTTTCATGTTCGTTCTTCCGCAATGGCCTCACGAGCGGGCTTCTCCATAACATCTTCAGATTCCGCGAAAGTCTTCATCCAAGCTCTTTCGGAATGCAGCTCGTCCAGGACCCACTTGCCAAGGCGTTCTGGTTCTGTTCCACCTGAGGACGTCTAGAAGCCTCCGCAAAGGCTTTCTCAAGCAGCTTGGTCGTTCTTCACCTCCTCTGCAGTAGCCGCTTGTTAGCCAAATATCTTCTCCGGGAAGTCGCTGCGCGGAATGATCATTGACTTGCCAAGCCGGGTTTTCTTGACACCCGGCGCGTTGATATAGACTCTAAAACTTTTGCCCTTCGGGACTGTGACGAGTATCTGGTACTGATCCTCATCACCGCCTTTCTCTGACCTTCGTCGTTCGACGAAGTTCATCAGATGTTGGTAAGCCAAGCAACAGATCTCCCGATCCTTCACACAAACAAGGGCAGCGAAGAGGCTGTTCGAGGCTTCGTTGATCCGAGCAAGCTGCTGGAGGTTCTCTTGAGTGAAACCGAACACGTATTCTTCGTATGCCCCCACGGGCTCGCGAGCGTACTTCAAGTGGATGCCAATACGATCATTGATCGTATATACGCGTTCAATTACGGCCTTCTTCAGTTTGAAAGAATTGATTGAGGTAAACTTGGGATGCTCTGCGATCTGGATAAGTGCCGCACCATGATACATGTGATCGTTGTCGATTCTCATATTGTCCTCCGTGGGACTAATGTTGTGCGCGTGAGCCGCGCGGCGGCTAACCATCTAGATTACGCTACATACAGCGAACGCCGCCGCTAGACGCGCATATTAGGCAGACGAACTGCAAGTGTTTACTTGCCAAGCCTGATACTTAAAGGTCCAACGTTCAGCGCAACTTCTCTTGCAGCGAGAGCGAGTGTTTCGCCAACAGTCGGCATCCGCACAAAGGTGACCGGGCTCGATGAACCTAGACGTAGGTCAGTTGGCTCTGTAGCCCCATCTGGAATCACAACGTATAGCTTGAATGAATAGGAGTCCCCGCGATTGAAGGACGTCAGCGTGAAGTCCAGTTCACTGCGGGGCGCGCTGGGACTAGGAGGTGCTTCGATTGACACTTTGTGATGACGGTCAGGAGAGGAGGATTCCACGTAGATGCACAAGTCTCCATTCCCTAAGGTGATGCCAAATTTGAACTCGCCCAAGTCTAAGTTGCCCTTGTTGATTATCTGGGCTTCGGCCAGGAAGAGATTTCGAAACGTGGCCGTCTTCCCCTCGTTGGTGACTGCGATGGCAGCTTGGAGGTCAGATGCCGTCCCTGATGGTCGGAATACCGGCAACACGTCGACACGGTGTCCCACAGGTTGCCGTCTGGAGCGGTAGGACGATACGATCGCGTTGATCACCGCTCCCACCGCCCCTCCGCTAATCAGAGCCACGGTTACTTGGAGCCAATTCACATCAGCCATGAACGCCGCCTTGTTTCGTTACGGGTAACGTTAGCGACAACCGGATCGGCTCGAAAAGATTTTCGACACAAACATTTGTGATCAGCGGCACCCGTGAATGACATTGTTATGGATGCAACGCGTACTGCCTCGGTTCGTGCTTCCGCCGGGTTGTTCCGCCGCTGCGCAGAACCAAGGAACCACCGTCGAAAAACGCATCCGAAGACGCAAAACGGTCGTTGTATGTAGTATCGCACCGAATTGGACGCACCGTGCCGTCATTTCCCGCCAGTTGAATTATTCGCAATTCTGTAAGTGGGACCTCCGTCTCATTCCGAGCCGCAGAGTACACTTCCGTCCATGAACCCCCGCCAGATTCGATTTTCGAGGTGGGAAAACGAAGAGATCCAGCGGACACTGTTTTCTCTGCATGTTTCACTGTGAACTCGTACCAAACCCCGAAACTGTCGTTCTCACTGGGGCGCAAGTCACATCGATACTCTCCTGGGAACCAAGCAAAAGTGGCACGAACACCGACGAAGCCACCTTCGTGGCCCGCATTCTCGATCCAGCCGCCTTGGCCGATTCGCGCGTCACCGGAGTCTCGCGACCCCCAGCGCGAAAAGATGAGGCCATGTCCCTGCCATCCAATATCCGGTCGGAGTGTATCGGTCTGGAATCCGAGATAAAAGCCGACACCTGCGATCTTGCCCTGATAAAGTTGAAGATACCTGCCTGGCAATCGATTTGTATCGCCAGCGATCTGGATGCGAAACGACAAATCACGGACGGACGGCACGTCAAAGTGCCACCAACCGTAGGCCATTCCTTGTGGCAACTGCACGGGTCGATCCTTTCAATCCATAACTTATGTTCAGACGGGTCCAGAAAAACCGCTTCGGGTTCTTACCTCCAGATAACACTCCGCTTAGATTTTCGCGCAAACGTTTGCCTCCCAATGGTTTGACACGCATTTGGCTATATTGCCATAAAAATGAAGAAAATTCACGAGGAAAGCTGGAACCATTAGCTTACAGGGAATGATCGGTCAGGACAAGAATTGCTCGTCACCCCGGCGAATCCCGCGTTCTGCGCGGGACGGGTCCAGAAGAGCCTGGATTCCGGCCTCCGCCGGAATGCGGGAATACAATGAAATTCCATTGGTCCGGCAGGGACGCCGGACCCTACCATTGACGGGCAGGAGTCTCGCCTCTCACGGGACCATTACAGAAGCGCTGTCCCTTTCGCCAGCCATATAGGAGTTTTTGAGGAGGGGTCTGGGGAGGGCGTTTTTGCAAAAACGCCTTCCCCAGAGACTCTTACTTCCCGCCACTCTGCGGTATCCGCGATGAAGTCTTATACCAATTCGCATTCCAAATCCCCCTATTCCCCCCTTTAGTAAAGGGGGGTTAGAGGGGATTTTCTCACAAACTTGAAGGCGAATTGGTATTATCTATTTTCTTATCATCACACGAGCGACTACGTATTCGCCCTGTTCTTCGACGCGGGCATCGATTTTCTCTGTCTCAATGCCGTCAAGGCGCTCTGCGGCCTCATTTTGGAACTCGATCTTCGCGGAGCCGGAGTCATCCGACAGCGTGACCTCTATGTCTCGCAGGTCAAATCTCAGGCCGGCGCCTAAAGCTTTAACCGCAGCTTCTTTGAGCGACCAGAGCTTGGTGAGATCGATCCAGCGGCGATCCTTGTCTTGGGCTAATGATTGCTCTTTGGGAGTGAAATAGTCGTTCACCCACGTTTTGTTGCGAGACTCCACCTTCTCGATGTCCACACCCAACCCCTGGACCGAGCCGGGGACTGAGGCCGCGGCAAACGCCAGGCCATTGGAATGAGAAAGCGAAATCTCACTCCATTGGCTGCCTGCCTTGCCGCCGATCTCGGCAGACGGGTTTCCAAGCTCGTCCTGAACTATTCTTATACTGTTTGGCGCAGGCGCTTTTTCGCCCAGAGCATTGAATGCTCTCCGGACTGTCCGCTTCAGGGCCACTCGCCCGGTAATCCACTCATTGGCCCTCTTGGGAACGGTTTTGGACGCGTGCTCATGGGCCTCATCTTTGTCCAGATTTTCCTTCACAAAAGCTTTCGGCCTTTTCTCCAGTTCCTTGACAACTTCGGCTACAGGCAGAAATTGCTCGAACACAGGCGACGGAAAACCTTTACTTGTCTCCAGCTCCACCATTTCCACATCCTCAAGCTGTATGAGCGTCCTGCCGGCCCGATCTCTTATCACACCATCAAACTTGAGGACCGCCCTTCCTTCCGGCCCATCGTAAGTTGCCTGCTCCCGTGGGACGAGTTCACCGTCCCGGGGCAATGAATCGAAGGAATACGCGACAGCGCTGCCAATGCCCGTGGGAAGCGCCATTATTCCTTGAGACTCCATGGCGAACGCGGCCGCAGCCTGAAATGCTGCTTCGATAGCTCCTGGAAGGGGATCCGTGAATGTGGCCGCTCGCTCTTTGGTGTCCGCGTAACGGAACCTGACCGCTTTCGCATTTCCCTCGACGGTTACATGGTCGAGGAACCTGAACGCGGGCCCATGAAAGAAGACTGAGTAGATGTCATGATTGACGACCCGAACCTGCTCTCTCCAAGGTGCGAAATCGATGACCGAGCCTTCATCGTTGGCGCTTACGACCAGCTTACACTGGTGGTGAAGCCGTGCCGATCCCATCTTTCGGCCTTCACCGTCCGCAAACCACGAGATTATCCTGCAATGATACGCGGTCTCCTCTGAAGACTCTGCGCTCCGTGTGATCTCGACCTCGGCTTCGAATGGTTCATTCTTGAATATTTTGAGCGGGCTCTGGAACCGGACCTGTTCGAAACGAGCGGTCTTGGCCTCCGGATTCAACAGGGCTGCCGCAGCCCGCATGATTTCCATCCCTCCCACGCCAGGGAGCACAGCGGCCCGATCTATGCGATGATGGTTCAATAACGGATGTGAAGGATCGAGAGCGATCTTAGCCCGGACGTATTCACCGGGGATGATGCTCTCGATGCGAGCCTGCTGCGCAGCGAAGAGCGCTTCCGCAATCTCCGGCGATCCCGGAACCTCGAAGGCATCCGGGGCAAACGGCCCCATCCTGCCCGCGGCCATCATTTCCTGCGCTGCTGAGGCTCGTCCCACCTCGCGGAAAAGGAATTCGACCCCTTGCTGAGGCGATACGAAGTCTATGCCGGCCGCTTCGAGGGTGAGCTGGACGCTCCCCCGCGTGGCCATACCGATCTGGGACCAGGGCGCCCAGTCGATGATGGATGCCTTTGCGTCCAGCTCTTTATCCGCCCAGCGAAGCATGTGCGCAAGACCGTCGTTGGCCGCGGAATAGTCGATCTGCGCTAGGTTCCCGAACCGGCCCGCGACGCTCCCAAAGCCGACAATCCGCCGTGGGGGCGAATCCCGGCTTTTGAGCGCTTCCAGAATCCGCTGCATGCCCTCCACTTTCACGGAGACTACATTTTCGATCTGCTCGATTGACTTGCTCTTCAGAGCTCGGCTGATGTCGATTCCCGCGGCGTGAATCACCACGTCAATCCGGCCGCACAGTTCGCCGGCCTCCTTGATTGCACTGTCAACGGCCTCTCCGTCCCGGATATCAAGGGAGCGGAAGATTACTTCAGAACCGAGCGCCTTGAGTTCCCGGATATTTCGGAACGCATCGGCCTCCGCTTTCAAGCGACCGAGCTCCCGCTCTACCATCACTGGCGTCGGCGCTGTGCCTTCCCGTTTCATCCGCTCGACGATTCGCTTTTTCTCCGCCTCCCATTGCTCCGGCCCGAATGCGGCAAGTTCCTCGCTGCGCTTGGACAGCGAAGTTCGGTCGAGGATCACGAAGGTAAGCGGGTGCTGTTCAGCCAGCCGTCGTATGCACGCGGCCGTGATGCCGCCTGCTCCACCGCTTGCAAGGACCACATCGCCGTGCCGAGTCCCCGGTTCGGGTATCTCTTCCGCATGCGGAACCAGCCGAATGGCGGAGAGCCGACCGTCCGCCGCCACGGCCGTTTCCAGCGGAAAGCCTTCCTGGAGGCTGCGCAGGATGAATTTCGCCTGGTCTTTCCGAGCGATGTCAGGATGCAGGTCCAGCACGCGCACCCTCGCGTCCGGATACTCCCGCGCAAGGGATTTCGTCGCTCCTGCAACGATTCCGGCCTTGTACCCTTCCGCTGTGGGATTCTCAAAGCCGTATGCGCCATCCTCAGAGACCGCGGACACCAGGAATACTGGACCCTGCTCGAACACGGCTGCAAGCGATAGACAAAGCTCGAAGGTCTTTCTCGGAATGATTTCATTTTCCATCGGGAAGAGATTGATGATCCCGATGCTTTTTTCCGTGGATTCTTTTGGAATTGCGGCATTCTTTATGCGGACAATGGAGTCGTATCCCGCGGACCGCAGCGCCGCTTCCATCTCTTTCACAAGATTTGACGGTCCGCCTGCAATGATCACCTCGTCAACCGCGGGTAACGGGATGGCCTCCAGTGGCGGCAAATGCACGAGCCTTGCTTCCAGTAGCCGGACTTCGGCTTCCGCCACCGGGAAAGCGGCAGCCTTTGTCTGCTCGGCCCGAGATTCCGCGGCCTGCCCGCGCTCGTTCGTTCGTTCGATCACAAACGCGATTATGTGATTAATAGTTGGAAAATCAGCGATTTTCAGTCCTTCGATACGAGGTATGTTGAACGCTTCACGGATTTCGGAAATGAACTCCGCCTGCTTGACCGTATCAATGCCGAGGTCAGCTTCCAAGTCCAGACCGGGATCCAGCATATCCGCCGGGTATCCGGTTTTCTCGGCCAGCAGGGACAGGATTTTCTCCCTGACCCGGCCTTCATACGTTGCCGACTGTTCGGCATCCGGCTGTTCAGGCGTGTCAGCGGATTGAGCGCCGGGTAAAGACTTGCGGTCGATGTGTTGAAGAACAAAGTTGATTATATGCTCGATAGTCGGAAAATCCGCTATCTTGAGGCCCTCTATGCGCGGGATGTCGAACGCGTCTCTCACTTCGGAGATAAACTCGGCTTGCTTGACCGTGTCTATGCCCAGGTCAGCCTCCAAATCGAGACCGGTGTCAAGCATTTCCGAGGGATACCCGGTCTTTTCAGCCAGCAAGCTGAGGATCTTCTCTCTGACCTCCTTCGAGCCCACGGCCCTACTGATCGCAGATTTGACTGTTTCAATTTCAACGCTGGAAGGAGTACGGGCCGCCAGTTCACGGTCATCCGCCGGTTGACCGGCAAGGCGCTGAGAAACTCTTAGCGTACGCTCTTCGACGGAAACGACGGGGTCGGCATAGCCGGTAACCGCTTTCAGCCAGTTCCTGTGAGTCGCGAGGTCCACAATCCGATTCTCCTCATGGCTCACCGCCTTGTACAAGGCCACTACGACCTGCGAACCGAAACCAGCCGCCAACCGGAGAGCGTAGTTCGCCTTGCATGGTCCGCCTCGGCTCAAATTGAGATCGGAAAATTCCGGATCGGGTTGCTTGAGGTTGGGAATAGGGGGCAGCATGCGTTTCTGAAGACACCGCACAGCCACCACATCTTCCACACCCGCGCCCATAGTATGGCCGGTAAAGCCTTTTGTGTTAGCTATGGGGATCGACCGCGCCTGCTCGCCAAAGGTATCCCGCAGGGCACGAACCTCCGCGGCCGAGCTACCACCGCGTTTTGGCGAATATGTTTCATGAGACATGAAGAAAACATCCCGTGCCAGTTGATCTCTGGAAAGTCCGCTCTGCGCCTCCCATTTGCCGATCATTCCCTGAAGCACGGACGAGATATGCTCCACATCAAGCCTGGTCCCATGAAAGCCGCTGTTGGCAATGACGCCGGTTTCTATGGCGGCTATCGGCTCCATGCCGCGTTTTTCCACGAGGTCCCTGCTTTCGAGGACTATGCCGGCCGCTGCCGATCCAATTATCAGCCCATGTCGACGGTCATCAAAAGGAAGGGCCGCCTCACCGATATTTCCGTTGGTGGTTGCCGCACCCATTGCCAGGAAGCCGGAGCCTACCCACGGAAAGAGGACTTTGCCGGCCGCATCATCCGCGGCTATCACGATGACGCGCTTGGCCTGGCCGGTGCGTATCCAATCTCGCGCGACAAGGATCGCCTGAGTGGTCCCGGCGCATGCCGCGTCCACGTGCGTCGCAGGCCCCTGCGCTTTAATAAATTGGGCCAACTGACCGTGGGCCACGCCAATCACTTTCAGAAGGAAATCTCTGTTGAATGTGTAAAGATCGTCAGACTCGGCAGGATTTAGACGAGAGAACTCTCCCGCGAACCACTGTGTGATCCGTTCTCGCTCCTTGTCATCCTGAACTCGTCCGACCAGGCCGGTGTAGAAATCGATCAGTCGCTTCTTAGCGTCGGAACCGTATCTCGCGGCTGTCTGTCGAGTCACCTCATCCACCAAGGAGGCCATGCCCGGAAATGCCGACGCAAATATTATTCCGGTTTCCTGCCTCAAGTCCGGAGGGAGCGCCCATGAATCGGGCAGTTCTCCACCGGTGGTCGTAGTCCTTGTCAGCCGAACCAAAGGAATGCCAGCGTCCTTGATGGCCTCTAAACCGGCGGCTATGGCGAGCCTGGTGGTGACGTCCATCGCCCTGACGACCCTGTCATCGAAGCCGTACTGCTCGACGATGTCCTCTTCGGTAAAGAAGCCTGCGAGCTTGATCACGCCCGAAATGTCATCCACCACTTCGGTGGCGACTTCGCCCGACGGCCCTTTGACCAGGCGTTCCACATTCTTTTCAAGCATGCTCTGGCGAGTCTCCGGGCGCACTTTCTTGATATAGTTCCGGCCCTGGATGAGCTCATCCAGGGTTTCGCGGTCAAACGGGAAACGCACGTCGCTCGGCAGACCCGCGGCAATTCCGCTGACAACCACTGGTGCGAAGTCCATGCCTTCGGTTTTCACTTGCATAGCGGTCTTCTCAAGCGGCAGCACTTTGGTGACAAATGTCTCAAACCCGGACTTGATGAGGGCCCTGATGGGTTCACCCTGAATTTCGAGAAATCGCGAAAATTCCTTTTGCGAAGTGATCCGCCGAACTTCCTCATCCAGAAGGCCCTCCAGAGGATGAGGAGCCGCGGCCGCGGGTGGCGCAGCCTCTTCACGGATCGCTGGCGTGGCATCTTTCCTCACTACTTTCAATTCGACTCGCTGCTGCCGCTCGGATGATTTGGAGGCTGTATGGAATACTTCAGCCGCGGCGAAGTCCACAGAAACGCCTTCCGCGATTAAAGCGGCCAATGATTCCATTAGTTGCACCATCCCGCCTTTCTTGGGATGATTGGACGGCAGCGCCAAAACATCGGCCGGCAGCGTATCCTGGGTCAGGTTGGTCAAGACTCGCTTCGGACCGCATTCCAGGAAGATTCGGATACCCTCGCTGTACAGACGTCTCAAAGATTTGACCCATTCCACGGGCGCTGCGAACTGTTTGCCCAGCAGATCGCGTATTCTGGCCGGCGCCGCGGGCCCCACAGGATAGAAATCCCCTGTCACATTGGACATCACGGGCACTGAGGGCGGTTTCACGGTGAGCTTTTCCAGAGTTTTCATGAACGGCTCTCGTGCGGGCGCTACGATACCGGAATGAAACGCGGCCGAAACCGGCAGCAGAATGCCTTCAAGGCCTCTCGCTGCGAAAAGTTCCGCAGCCTTCTTGACGGCCGCGGTTTCGCCTGAGATGACCGTCTGCTTGGGCGAGTTCTTGTTCGCGGCCACTACGTACCCGTCCACGTGAGCCAGGGCCTCTTCGACAATCCGCGCGTCCGCAGGGATGCTCATCATGAGCCCCGGGTCCGCAATGCTCACACGAGCCATCTCTCGACCACGTACCGCCACCGCCTCCAGAGCATCTCTGAAGGAAAAGACACCGGCCGCTACGCACGCGGCATATTCGCCCAGGGAATGCCCTGCGCACGCAGCGGGAATCACACCCATAAGTGAGAGAAGCCTAAAAATCGCGGTGCTCGCGGTCAGAATCATTGGCTGAAGCCGCTGGGTATCTTTCAGACTGTCGCCCTCGGCAGCGACGCCATCATCAGTGGCGGGAAAGATGGCTTCGGTTACGGATGTCAAACCGAGTTTGAGCAGAATCTCGTCAGCTTCCTGCAAAGTCTGGGCTACGACCGGGAATCGTTCCGCAAGGTCCCTGAGCATGAAAGGATACTGCGAGCCCTGTCCCGGAAAAAGAAATGCTATGCCCGCTCCGGACCTGTCCGGAGCCCCCTGTGCGACATGAACGCCCCTTGCCTTGAGAAGAGACATCTTGGCCGGATCAGCCAAACCGTCCCGCAACAAAGTGAGCTTCACCGCGGCTGCATCCGCGTCCTCCGCTGCAAATCCGCATCGGATTTGACATTCAACGGCCTGTTCCCGTTGTGCGGCGGCAAGTTGGGCAGCATTTGCCGGTGTAAGATCGCGGAGGATTTCTTCAGCTTTGGCCGCTAGATTTCCTTGGTTGCTGCCTCCGATCACCCATGCCTCAGCCTGGAGCTGCATCTTTGGCGGCTGGGGCCAATCACGTCGGACGAATTCAACAGGCGTTTCAGCAGCCTTTTTCGTATGTAACAGGCGCAACCTCGGCGTGTGCTCCTGGAACACTACATGAAAATTGGTCCCGCCAAACCCGAACGCGCTGACGCCTGCTCTCCGCGGGTATCCGTTCTTCGGCTCCCACGGCCGGGTCTCAGTGCTCAGGAACAATGGGGACGATTCCCATTTGATACACCTGTTGGGTTTCGCCACATTGATAGTGGGCGGCAGCGTGCGATGGTGAAGACTCAGCAGGACTTTTATCATGCCCGCGGCCCCGGCCGCGGCTTTGAGGTGGCCTATCTGTGACTTGACCGACCCGATGGCCACAGACCCTGCGGCAAGACCGGCTTCTTTAAAAATTTTATCCACCACTGTCAATTCGGTCTTGTCGCCCACCGGTGTGGAGGTTCCATGTGCCTCGATTAGGCCTATGGAAGTTGGGTCAATATTATAGTTGTCCAAACAATTTCGAATCGCTCTCTGCTGCCCGACTTCATTGGGGGCTGTGATCCCTTTCCCTCTGCCGTCGGATGAAGAGCCGATACCTATTATCGTCCCGTAAATTCGGTCTCCGTCGCGCAGCGCATCGGAGAGGCGCCTCAGGATCATGACCCCTGCGCCTTCGCCCATTACGAACCCGTTGGCCGATTCATCGAAAGGCCGACTACCGTCGGGTGATAACGCCCCGATCTTACAGAATTTTACGAATGACGACGGATGCATGGAAGCATCCACTCCTCCGCTGACAGCGTAATCTATTTTCCCGTCTCTCAATGCAGCGACTGCGTTCATGACTGCGGCCATGGAGGACGCGCAAGCCGCATCCACGGTGAAATTGGGGCCCTCCAGATTGAAGACGTTAGCCACCCTGCCGGAGATTACGTTGGCCAGTTCACCTGGAAGAGAATCCTCCGTGATATCAGGTAAATCTGCCAAGTACCGATGGCGAAAAGATTCGATTAACGATTCCTTTGCGGCAGATTCCAAGTCCAGGGCCGCCAAAGATTCTTCCAGGCAAGCCAAAGTTCGGGGGAAATTCACACGTTCGGCATAACGATCAGTGCTTTCGCCACCCATACTGTTTCCCAGTATGATGCCCACCTTCCGCCCCTTCAGCTTCTCGGGCGAAAGCGCCGCGTCAGCCAGAGCATCGGCCACGCATGCGACCGCCATCTGTTGAGTGCGGTCCATTTTCCTGGCCACGGCCGGGGGAATACGATACTTCAGGGGATCGAATTGAAACTCTGTTATGAACCCCCCTATCCTGGAATAAGTCTTGTCAGGCGCTTTTGGATCGGGATCGTAGTAGAGGTCCGGATTGCCCCATCGCTGGGCAGGGACTTCTCTGATTCCGCTGCGACCGGTCACGATCTGTTCCCAGAAAGTCTCAGGAGAATCGGAACCGGGAAAGCGGAGGCCGATTCCGACCACGGCAATGGGCTCTTCGTGGTGCTCTACTTCCACGACGGGTTCAGAAACCTCCTTGAGCTCCACCTCAGCATCGCGAGCGGCAAGGCTTGATGTTTCGAAGATGCGGCAACCTTCTTCGATGATTTCCGTGTGAAGTTGCTCGACCGCAAACGGCTTCTCCAGAAGGGAAACAACCTGACCCATCAAATACAGACCACGCTCCAGTTGCTGTTCGGGCGGTAGATCGCAGAAGACCGGACAGTCCCACGTAGCGGTCTCGGGGTCGATGGCGCACCCCTTGCTGGCAAGCCTCAGTGCGCCCAGATTGTCTTTTTCATACAGCTCTTTCCGCTCACGCAACGGGACCCTTGTCCTGAGTCTTTCCAGTTCGCGCCGGATCAGAGCCGTCGCCATAGGAGACGCGGCGGTACGGGCCCTGGTGTTTACCGTAGCGCCTATGACGGCAGTCCTGTCACTTTCCAACGTGAGTGTCTGATAAGTCGGCGTTATAGCGCAGGTTGAAACGACCTCTTCGGTCGCAAGATAAGCTGTCCCCATCTGGAGCCCAACTTTTAGGCCCTTGGACGTGAGATCGCCCACCACACCTGCCAGAAAAGCCGAGGCCCTCGGTGAGGCAATGCCCCCTGCAAACAGCACTCGGACCTCGTCCAAAGGAAGTCCGGAGTCAGCGGCACTCTCGATTTCGTTCAGATTGGCATTCCAAAGATCCAAGCTTCCCAAAGTGCCAATGTGGCCGCCGGATTCGCAACCCTCGAAGACGAAACGCCTCAGACCGGCTTTCAACGCTTCAGAGAGCAATGACGGAGCAGGGCAATGGAAATAGCAGCCGGTTCCCATATCTTCTATGCGACGGGCCAAATCCACGCTCCCGGCTGCCAGAATTGCAAAACGCGGTGGGTCTTGCTTCATGATTTCAAGATGGCGCTCGTAGCAAGGACGATTCACTTCAAGGCCGATAAGACCGACCCCGAAGTTCCCTTGAGTTTTCTCTCGTGCCAGCGCCAGCCCTTCACGAGCCACTCCTTCGGGCATGTTCCCCATAGCCATGAACGGCAAAGCGCCCGCGTGGGCCACTGCGGCGAGAAAATCCGGATTATCGCTCACGTGGGCCATGGGACCCTGGACAATCGGGAAACGGGTCCCGTGGTCAAGGCAAAGGGGTGATTCTTCTGCAAACGGCCAGGCATGATTCACGAGAGACGTCGCTCGACCAAACGCGGCTATCACCTCACCTGCGCTTCTGAACTCCTCGGCCAACCTCTTTGCAATGCTGATATCTTCGGAAAGCGGAAGGAGCACCTCATCGGAATCAGGGGCACCAATCGGATTGGCGAGAATCTTTCGCAGACGATCCAGATGGGATGGGACTTCCTGCGGGGGGATGGATTCTTCGATTTTTCTCAGTTCTCTCACGGTCTTGGTGCCAACCCGGGAATAAACCCGGAGCGGCGTGCCGGAAGCTTCTGCCAGCGTCACCGTTGTGGGAAACCCAAGACCTTGAATGAATTGTCGCAACGTTTGCGGGATCGTTGAATTGTCTGTGAGCAAGAGATGAACGTCCAGGACCACACCGGCTGCTCCCGCGGCTATCGCCCCCGCAGCCGTGCGGAGGCCAAGGCCTCCCCGCAGAAAGACGGGAAGCCCGGAAGCACCGAGGATCTCCTGGAGGAGAACGAATCCGCAAGTTTCACTCACCCATCCCGGCCCTTCGTTGCCTCTCGCGATCAGACCGGCAGCGCCGGCACGCTCGGCAGCCTGGGCCTGGGCCCCGCTACCAACCTCAACAAACACCGGGAAGGACCAATCTTTGAGTGCTCCCGGTTCCAGCTCGACAACACTGCCGACATCCTCCAAAGGGATCAACGCCATGACCACGCCGAAGCGAGAAGCCAGCGCGCCGAGATCTTTGAACGGTACACGCACGCCGTACGGAGCTTCAGGCTGCGCTTTCGAGTCGGCCCCGGAAGCAACTTGATCGACAATGCCCAGACCGCCGGCCCGGGACACCTCCTCCACAAGATCCGTGTCCGCATTGACAGTCGGATTGACGTACAAGACGGGAACCTTCAATTCAAACGGCAGCGACAATTTCATGAGATCACCTTCAAAGTACTATTCATTGCGGCCCTATCGACTCGCTCCACAAAACCGTAGAAAAGGACCTCTTTCACAGTATCAATCTCGTTCATGAGCGAACTTTCAGCTCCCTCGTGCAGCCATTTTTGGATTACGCCGTTCAGAAAACCAATGATCCCGAAAAAGACGGTGAAATAATTCATCTGTTTCAGGCGACCGGAGCGAGAAGCCTTCCAGCACCGCCGCTTAAGTCCGGGCAAGGCAAGAATCAGTTCCGTAATGAACTTTTCGGAAAATTCGCGGCCGAAGTCCTTCTGCTCTTGAACGATCACCTTGAAGAAGGCGGAATTCCTTTCGAAAAAACTCAGGTACATTCGGATGACACTCTCGATGATTCTCAGGACGTCATCTTCCCGGCTGAGATCCTGCCGAGCCAATTCCACGAACTCACTTATGGTGTCTTCCTTCAGTGCATTGAAGAGCCCCTCTTTTGTCCTGAAATAGCGGTACACGGTCCCCTTCGCGATCTTCGCGCGCTCTGCTATGGAATCTATCGTGGTCGCGTGAAACCCTTTCTCAGAGAACTCTTCCAGCGCGGCCTGGAGGATTCGCCCCCTTGCATCCTTTTGTTTCCTGCGTTTTGCCGGCTCATGGTCCGACGGTCTGCGCAGGCTTTGAAATAGTAAGTCCTCCAGTAGATCTTCTCGTGATATTCCTTGTCCTTGGGCGACATCAAGCACACCGCGGTAGAATTCACGGATCAGAGGGTCAGAATAGATGGGCGAAGCGGCGAGGGCTTCTGTGACCCTTTCTACAAAAATGATGACCATCTCTTCCAGCGCGGCTTCATCTTCGCGATGCTTTTCCAGTTCCGCCTGAAGGATGCGGATGAGTCCAGGTATTGCGAAGGTATCTTTATGGATTTTGGTATTTGCGATGACCGACAGGATTTCTTTTTCGACATCCTCGTGCATATTGCCTCTCTTGAAAACACAATGGTCAGTCACGGCGGAATTAATGACTGACCAGTTAGTCATAACTCATTTTTATCGAACTTGGCCGGTCTGTGTCAAGGATTTTCAAGAAGCATGTGGGGAAAACTTTTTTGCAAAAAAGTTTTCCCCCACCTCCCCTTTCAAAAAATTCATGCATATGCAGAGTCACGGAGTGCCATAACAAACATGCGGGCGAAACCAAGTGATCGGTCTGCTAGCTCCGATTAGTAGGGAATCGTCTAGATCTCGTTCCCAGGCTCCAGCCAGGGAACGAGAAAGAACAAAGAAACACTACATTAGTAAGTTGGGGGCTATTAGATTCGCTAGCGCGTCTGTGTTCAGAGTTCTTTTCGATTATCCAGCGCGCTGGAGAGGCTCAGGGGATCGGAGTATTCCAGGGAGCTGCCGATGGGTATGCCGAAAGCTATTCGTGAGACCTTTACGCCGAGACCTTGGAGTTGATCCCGGATGTACGATGCGGTGGCTTCGCCTTCAACTGTAGGGTTAAGCGCCAGAATGACTTCCTTAGTGCGGCCCCCTTGCACCCGGTGGACAAGTTCAGCCAGGCGTATGTCTTCCGGGCCTATCGCGTCCAGAGGTGAGAGCACTCCGTGGAGCACGTGGTACATTCCATAGAAATGATGTGACTTTTCAACCGCTATGAGATCCAGCGGTGTCTCGACAACCAGGATATGAGTCCTTTCGCGCTTGCGGTCGGAACATATGGCGCACGGGTCGGAGTCAGTCAGATTGTAGCAAGTGGAGCAAAGGCGCAGCTTTTGCTTGACGTCTCGAATTGCGTTGATCAAGTCCTGAATCTCTTTTTTGCCTTCATTCAGGATATAGAACGCGTATCGAGTGGCTGTTTTTTCTCCCACGCCTGGGAATCGTTTCAGGGCTTCTATGAGTGTTTCCAGGGGACCGGCCATCAAAAAAATCTACCTTTGTAGCCAGACATGCAAATCTTGCCTCAAACCGTCAGGCCGGGAATCGCAAGTCCGCCGGTGACTTTGGACATTTCTTGGGCCATGAGTTCCCGAGATTTCTTCAGAGCGTCGTTGACTGCGGCCACTATCAGCTCTTCGAGCATTTCCGGGTCCGCGGGATCCAGAAGTTCCTTTTCTATGCTTATTGATAGAATTTCCTGGGCGCCGTTGGCTTCAACCTTGACCATATCCCCGCCGGAGCTGCCGGAGACGGTTTTATCGGCAAGCTCTTCCTGAAGCGCGGCAATTTTGGCCTGGAGACCCTGTGCCTGTTGAATCAAGTCCTTAAGGCCGAACACGGTATTTAACCTCCTGTGGTCAGAAGCGGGTTGAAAATTCGTCCCCTGAATTGTTTAATTTCATATAAATGATATGAAGGCAAGCGAACGATGAAAAGACCTGCGATACTTCTCGTCAACCCCTGGATTCATGATTTCGCGGCGTACGATCTGTGGGCGCGACCTCTGGGTTTGCTGGTCCTGGCAACCAGCCTCAGAAAGGCCGGTTGGGAGCCTTGGTTTCTGGATTGCCTCGATCCCGATCATCCGGAAATGCCGCGGGTCAAGGTGAGGAAACATTTTCACGGCCGTTTTTCCAAGACCGTCATACCAAAGCCGCCTGCATTCACGGGTATTCGTAGAACGTACAGCCGCTACGGCGTGGATCCTGAGATCATCCGCAGCGATTTGTCCTCTGTCCCACGACCACGTGCAATTCTGGTAACAAGTTTAATGACTTATTGGTATCAAGGCGTGCAGGAAACGATACAACTTCTCCGTGAAGTTTTTCCCGACACTCCACTACTTCTGGGCGGCATCTATGCATCTCTTCTGCCCAAGCACGCCGGCGAGCATTGCGCTGCGGTCGAAATTTTAGCAGGTCCGGGCGAACGAGTGCTGTTTCAGGCCCTGTATCGGCTCACGGGAGTAGGATCGGCCCGAGGGCCGGGCGCCGCTCCATTGGAGTTCGAGCCTGCCCTGGACTTGATGCGTTGTGTCAAATTTCTGCCCCTGATCACATCTCGCGGTTGCCCTTTTCGCTGCGCATATTGTGCGTCACAAATGCTTTTCGCTGACTTTGTTCAGCGCAACCCCCAGGAAGTTGTTCATGAGATTGAATCACGAGCGCTACGTTATGGCGTCAGAGACATTGCTCTGTATGACGATGCTTTCCTTGTGAATGCACAAAAGCACGCCTTGCCGATTCTTAAAGCAGTGTCGCAGGCAGCGCCCGGAATGCGATGGCACACTCCCAACGGGCTGCATGCGGCAGCGATAACGCCTGAGGTCGCTTCTGCTATGAAAATGGCGGGCTTTGAGACCATAAGAATAGGTTTGGAAAGCTGTTCCGACCAGTTTCATGCGCGCACCGGCGGTAAGACAAACCTCGACGCCTTCTATTCCGCGGTGAAAAATCTCAAAGATGCAGGATTTGCCGGTCATCAGATCGGTGTGTATTTGCTCGTAGGACTCCCAGGGCAGACCAGATCACAAATCGAAGACGATGTAGATCGTGTGTTGGCAGTTGGCGCTTTACCGAAGCTTGCCGAATACTCGCCAATACCTGGCACCAGGATGTGGCCGGAAGCTTTGGCCGCTGCTCGGTATTCGATTGATTCGGAACCTCTTTTCCAGAATTGCACTCTGCTGCCCGCGGCCGCGGCCGGCGTCGATGGCGTCTTCCTCCGGGAACTGCGGCGACGAATCTCCGCCAACTTTGAAGTGCCCGCGTTGGCAGTCGCGCAATAGGACTTCTTAAGGACGTGGCCGGCAAACACGGTGTTTGACTGCAAGCATTTTATTTTGGCCAAACAAAAGCGCTCTGTAACTAATTAAGATATTACGTCAAGGCTGCTTAAGATTGTTGATTCATAATTCGGAACTTATATGATAACTAAACACACAGGTACTCACATGACCCGGGGCGCAAATTCCATTTCAGACAGGTCGAACTCTTGAAGCGTCGTATTCAGGAAATTTTGAGGGAGGGCACAGAGCTCAAGAACAGGTTTTTGGAACAAAACCTGGATGTACTGGAAGAGGCGATCCGAAGTCTTGCAGACACACTAAGTCGCGGAAACAAAATTCTTTTCTTTGGGAATGGAGGGTCGGCAGCCGATGCCCAGCATTTGGCAGCAGAGTTCGTCAACAGATATCTGATTGAGAGGCCACCTCTACCGGCGATTGCTCTGACCACCGACAGTTCGGTACTGACTGCAATTTCAAATGATTTCAGCTATGATGAAATTTTCGAGAAACAGATTAAAGCGCTTGGGCAAGAAGGGGACGCGGCGGTTGGGATCAGCACTTCCGGCAGGTCTACAAATGTGCTCAGAGGACTGGAAGCGGGGCGGGACAAAGGATTAATAACGATTGGTATTGGCGGGCCTGCGGACAGCCCGATGAAACAGGTGTGTCGGCATTATATCTTTGTGGAAGGAGCGCCCACACCTCGCATACAGGAGATCCATCTGGTGATCGGCCACATTATGGTGGAACTGGTGGATCAGACACTTTTTGGAAGTGCTCAGTGAAAGGCGACATGCAAACGGGAAACCTCAGGATTAAGCGGCTGGTCAAGGCGTTGATTATGAACAAATATTAAGTTGCGGCTCCCATTTGCGGGATGTCGATAACAATTTTTCTCAATAGTTGGATGAATCATGACTGACTACACGACAACGCGGCCACCGGCAAATGTGACGGCTGATGTTCAGGTACCGTTCAGCTACACGGTCATGCATGGAGACGATCCATCGCGTCGATCCCGTGAGCAAAAGACTGTTACACGGACACTCAGCCTCATGGGGCTTGTATTTGAAACCTCAAGCATGGAAGTGGAAGGATTTCACTTGTCATTCTCGCAGGCGGGTTTCGGTCAGAACCTTCTTGAAATCAAGCTGGATTTGGGCAAGAAATTCCAGGCTATCGAGATTCTCGGACAGGTGGAATGGTATGAGAAGCGCTCCAGCGCTCAGGGTCAGTCGTTCTTGGTAGGTATCAGTTTCATCGATCTTCAACCTGATGCCTTGATGATTTTGAGACAGTTCCTCCAGACAGTGCACGAGATTTTCCAATAGGTTTTCTGTCGGGCCTATGGAGAGTTCGAATGTCAAATGACTTTTTCGGTTTCAATGTTTCAGAGGTCTTGGTAGGTGTTCTGAGGCTAATGAAACAAAAAGGTCTCCTGGAAGAACAGGAGATTCTCGACATCCTCTGGGAAGCCAAGGATGCACAGTTTCCATGGACCAAAGAAGACATCAAGTCCTTGCTCAAGTTGTGAGCGCGGTCCTGGCGGATTGTTGATTTTTCATACCTGACACCTCTCATAATGATTTTTTATGAGGGGCATTTGTAACCGGCACACTCTGTTTATGAACTCATCGGGGAAGATTTCCCTGAATTAATTTAAAGTTAGGATGTTGCGTTATGAGCGATCTTAGAAACGAGCTTCGTTTGAAGTTGGAGGACCTGACTTGGACACCGCCGCCCGAAGGGATAATCGACCGCACCACAGCGGAGATAGAGCCTCAGCAAGAAATTATTGGTCAGGATAGGGCTGTTAAGGCCATCAAGCGCGGCCTGGCCATGAAGAATTACGGATATAACGTGTACGTCGCTGGGACCAACGGGACCGGTCGCACGGCCACCGTTTTGAAACTCCTGGAAGAATTCAACGTAGAGGGGCCCATCCCACCGGACCTTTGTTACGTCAACAATTTCAAGAATTCGGATCAACCCAGGTTGCTGACGTTTGAGGCAGGCCAAGGGACTGTCTTCAAGCAACGAATCGACGAACTCATAGGATCTCTGAAGAAGAAGATCCCCGCGGTCTTCGAGAGCGAGGAATTCCAGGCTGCACGAAATGAGATTATCAATCGTCACATGGGCGCTCAAAAGGCCCTGTTTAAGAACTTCGAGAACAAAATCAGCTCCGAGAATTTCATGATGGTACAGGTTCAGGTCGGACCGTTCACACGGCCGGATTTGGCCCCTGTCATCGTTGGAAATCCCATGAAAATTGAGCAACTTGAAGCTCTGGTGGAAGAGGGCAAATTCAGTGCTGATGAACTGGCCAAACTCAAAGAAAAATATAAAGCACTCTCTCAGGAGATGGAAAAAATCTTTAAATCCGCCCGAGACATTGACAAGACGATCCAGGAGGATCTCGAAAAACTTGCCAAGGAATGGGGCACCCCTCTCGTGAAGGACGAGATCAGCCCGGTTCGCGAACAATTCGGTACGGAAGCTGTTGCGTCATACCTGGAAGAAATGGAATCCGACATAATGAATCATCTGGAGCGCTTCCGACCGAGACTGATGGCCCAGCAAGGTCCTGGAGAAGCACCCACTCCGCCGGTCCTCGTCCCGCCCGATCCCGGCCAGTTGAGAGACTATGAGGTCAATCTCTTTGTTGACAACTCCGAGACGACAAAACCCCCTGTGGTCTTTGAGATCACTCCAACTTACAGAAATCTTTTCGGGACGATCGAACGAGTGATGGACCGACAGGGATTTTGGTTTTCGGATTATCGGCACATCAAGGCGGGCGGCCTTCTTAAAGCCAATGGAGGATATCTTGTGCTTAATGCACGAGACGTGCTCACTGAAGTCGGGGTGTACCAGGCGCTCAAAAGAAGCCTGCGAAATCAGATGCTGGATATTCAGTCAGACCCTTATAGTTTTCTGTTCACGTCTGCCCTGAAGCCGGAAAAGATCCCCATAAAAATCAGGGTCATCATCGTCGGTGACGCTGAAGTTTATGACATTCTGCATTGGTACGATGAAGATTTTCGCAAGATTTTTAAGATCAAGGCAGACTTTGACTCAAACATGCCGAACAACCCCACAAACATGACCAAGCTCGCAGGCTTTGTCGCACGCATCTGCAAAGAAGAAGAACTACGGCCCTGTGATGCGTCGGCGATGGAAGCCATCGCCAAATTGTCCATTCGTTGGGGAGGAAGAAAAAAGAAGATTACTGCACAGTTTGAACGGATCGCGGACCTGATCAGGGAGGCGGACCTCAAGGCACAAGACGCAAATTCTTCCGTAATCTCAGCGGCTCATGTAGAAGAGGCACATCAGGACCGCATAGAGCGCGTTAGTATGATCGAAGATAAAATACATGAGTTCATTCAGGAAGACATTCTCATGATCGATGTGACAGGGGAACGCGTAGGCCAGATTAACGGCCTGAGCGTGTATTCGTCCCCGGAGTTCTCCTTCGGCCGCCCATCCAGGATCACTGTCAAAACCAGCATGGGTAAGCTGGGCATTATTAATATAGAAAGAGAAGCGGAACTTTCCGGGCATACTTATAACAAAGGCGTGCTGATCCTCTCCGGGTTCCTGAGGAATCGTTTCGCTCAGGATAAACCTCTCAACTTAACGGCCAGCATCACCTTCGAGCAATCATATTCCGGGGTAGACGGTGATTCAGCGTCTTCCACCGAACTTTACGGCATCCTGAGTGCACTTGCGAACAAGCCCATAGATCAGGGAATTGCCGTAACCGGCAGCGTCAATCAACACGGCGAGATCCAGCCCATCGGAGGGGTGAACCAGAAGATCGAGGGTTTCTTCAAGGTCTGCCGGGATAAAGGACTTACCGGAACCCAAGGGGTGATGATCCCTCGCCGGAATATTGGAGATCTCGTGTTAAATCACGAGGTGATCGAAGCAGTGAAAGACGGCCAATTTCATATCTGGGCGGTCGACGACGTGGACCAAGGCATTGAGATTCTCACCGGAATCCCCGCCGGCGCCCCCGATGAAGAGAATAATTTTCCTGAAGGGACCATCAACTACTTGGTCAATGAACGTCTCGAAGAACTGTCGCATGGTTTGAAGGAGTTCGAGTCCCCCACTCCAGAAGAAGAATCCAAAGACGAGGACCATGAAGACACGTAAATCGGACCTCATTTCTTCAAACAACGACTGAAACCCTAGTGCTGGGCTATCCCCTAACCTAATCTGCGCGGATTTGGACTGGACGGTTCCATGGCCTGATCCGGTTCTTTGTCTTCGCTCGATTCACTATCGTTCGATTTTTCTTTTTGTTTGACGTCGTAATCGACCTCTTCCCTGCCTTCCCGATCCCCGCTATGCCATTGGCGCTCTGCAACAGTCCCTTTGAATATCGTTTCAAATCTATTCAGAAGCTCGGCGGCGGGCTTTCTCGAACGCGATTTATCGAGCATGTCCTCTTTGACCGCCAACATTTCTCCCTTTATTCGAAGCCACAATTTTCCTAGAAACATTTTTTATCACCGAGCCTTCAGAGTTATTGAACATCCACCATCCGTAATTCCGCTCGAATGATCCACACTTTGATTCCTATTTTCGCATTTATCCAATTGTACATGAAACCTTTTCCGCCCACTGGCATCCAAATTGATGGACAGTACAACGGTAAAGTTCCGGGAGGTGTAAATATGAGTAATTTTGTCGAGACCGATGAACTCAAAATCTATCTTTCCCAAATAGAAAATTATCCCATCCTGAACAGAGAGGAAGAATCGCGGCTCGCAGCATTATATAGAGATAACGAAGACATGCACGCGGCTCAAATACTAATTACCTCAAACTTGCGGTTTGTGATAAAGGTCGCGCTGGGTTATCGAAATTACGGAGCCAGATTAATGGACCTGATTCAGGAAGGGAATATCGGCCTAATGAAGGCTGTTCAAAGATTCGACCCAGACAAAGGGTATAGGCTGATATCTTATGCGATCTGGTGGATCAAGGCATATATCCAAAATTACATTATACGGTCCTGGTCTCTGGTGAAAATGGGAACCACACAAGCGCAACGCAAATTGTTCTACAGGGTCGCGGACTTGCCGGAACCGACTGATGCGGAGGACCATTTAGAAAATGTGGCCAAACTCGCGGACCGGATAAAGGTTACCGAAGACGAAGTAATCGACATGTCTGCGCGACTCAAGGCGCACGACCTTTCGCTCGATGACTTGATCGGCGATTATTCGCGGGATTCATTCGCGGACACACTCAAGGATGACTCACCTGATCAGGAACAACTGCTTGCCGAATTTGAGGCGCGTCAGGACCTGAAAATTTGGGCTGATCTCGCGCTTAAGACGCTGAACCCTCGAGAAAAATACATCGTCGAGCAACGTGTTCTGTCTGATGATCCGGTGACACTTAAGGAACTCGGTAGACATTTCGGCATCACCAGAGAAAGGGCACGCCAGATTGAAAGAGCAGCCCTGGAAAAATTAAAAGGAAATTATTTGCGCTCACAATTGATTGCGGCCTGATAGGCGGCGCGGTAGGATGACACTATAGGTCTGAAGAATCACCGAGTGGTTGCGAAACCTAGCCTCACAATATGGGGAGCGCTTTGAGAAGCGTCTAATTACGGGCGGGGAACTGCCCGCACAGAAGAGGGAGGGCGTTTGTTGTGACATGAAGGTTTTGCGACCACACTCGGTGTGGCGCCAAAATTTGACGCGATCAACCGGAGATCTTGGGGTCGATTCTGTTCCGACGTTCCAAAAATTTTCAACAGTTATCAACTTCCGAAGACGTCACTGAAGTTTTTCGCTACGCGATATAACGCGCAGCTTCGGTACACGTCCAATGAGATAAGAACGGCCGATGACTGATGCGGACCTATTAAAAGAATTTCGCAAGGGTAACCGGGATGCATTTTCAGGCCTTGTGGAGAGATATTCAAAACCTATTACGATGATGATTCTCAGGATGGTCAAAGATTTGGAGGAAGCAAAGGACATATCACAAACCGTATTTTTGAAAGCTTACGAGGGACTCCCGAGCTTTCTGATGACATCTTCTTTTAAGACTTGGCTATATCGGATTGCACTGAATACGACGCGGGATCACCTTCGGAAGCAGAAGCCGGGAATATCTGCGGTTTCGGTGGATGATTTGGCCGGACCGGCCGAGTTCCCTGGGGAACAGTTGGATAAGGCACGTCATTTGCGAAAATTAAGGCTGGCAATAGAAGAACTCCCGGAAAAGCAGCGCCTGACACTCATCTTGAGAATCTACGAAGATATGGATTACAGCGAAATTGCTAAAATTTTGGGTGGTACGGCCGGCAGCGCACGAGGCAATTTTTTTCAGGCAACCAGAACGCTCAGAGAGAAGTTTGGTGACGTGAAATGAAAAATTTTGATTGTCATGAGGTAGAAGAGCTGATTTTGACAGACCTGGACGAAGGTCTGAACCAGGATAAACGAGTTATTCTGGAACGTCATCTTTCAGAATGCGCAGCGTGCCGAAAAACATGGGATGAGACGCGGTTATTGCTGTCGGAAATTGCTTCTGACGTTCCCGAAGATCCCGGAGAAGCCTTCTGGAGAAATTATCAAATTTCTCTAGAAGCTCGTCTGCGTGAGCGAGAGAAATCCGGATCGTGGAATTGGGGGTTCCGGAGCTGGGGCTTCTGGTGGAAAACAGCAGGCGCCTTTGCATTGGCAGCGTTGATACTCGTGGTGGTCTCCGTCGGCGTCTTCCGGCACTGGTCGGCTCCTCCGTCGATGGAGGTGAGTTCTGTGTCCTCCGATTTGATCAACGATCTGGATCAACTTTATGGTCCCGTACTCGCCGAAGAAGTGACCTACAGCCACGGGTTTGACACGGAAGACGCGCATCTATCCGGTTCAATACTTGTAACATCGGACGATCCCTTTGGGGAGTTCGACGTTGAAGATGAAACGAATCCACTTTTCCTCTGAATTGGGAAAGCCAGTGACTTTGCACAACCTTATTTCAGGATTCATGGTGGCCGGCTTCCTCCTGGTCGGAAGTGGGGCTTCGTTTTGCTCCGAACCTATACGGCAGCCGGACAGATCCGACGAACGACTCGAGGTTCTTACCACGTGGAGGATGATGGAAGCTCTCAATATGGACAAGCCGACTGCTGAAAAAATCATGGCAGTCCGACACAAATCTATTATGGAAAGGAAAACGCTTCAAAAAAAGATCGCACAGGATTTCCAGAAAGTTAGGGAACTGCTGCGGGAAGATTCTTCACGGGTGACCGATGATGCATTGGCTGGATTGCTTCAAGACATCCGCGACAACAGGGTGAAAATCCAAGGATTATTTGACGAATATTATAACGAGCTGTCAAAACTCCTTTCCATTCGTCAGCAAGCTGAACTAATGCTTTTCTTGAAGGATTTCCATAATGAGATACGTGCCGGCTTACGGTCTGCAAACCCTCCCGGTTTGCAGTATGACAAGAATATGACCCCGCCCCCTTCCCCGACTCGTCGCGAGATGCGTCGCTCACCTCTTCAGCCTGGAAATGCAAACTGAAGGCCTGGATCGGCTTGGTTACGTCAGAGCAATTGCCGTAAATTTGGTCCGATTCGAGGTGGCCTTATGCCGATTCGCGATCTAACATGGAACATTGGAATGAAGAATCACGGACCTGGGAACCAGGTCAGTGCCGGAGCGACTTTCAACTCAGGATCATTTGTTCAACAGCGAATTGGTATTATACCGTGATTCCGGCGTAAGCCGGGGTGACGGATAGCGAGAGGACCATCATTTTTGACCTTTGCTATACACAGCCTCTATTTTGGAAAATCATGTGAGGGGAGGACATTGGAAGGAACGCAGGCTGGATGTTGGTCAAAATCTTGCCGTTGGGTCTTTCGGTGGAGCATAGGGGTCCGTCATGGGTTTGAATGGGCTTTCCTTGCCGTCTTTTGTGACAAACTTTCCGTCCAGCAAGGACGCACATCCGTTCAGTGTCGCCAGCAACAGTACTATCGCAACAATGATGTTTATGATTTTTCCAAACATTGGATTCGCAGGAGAAATGCCCAAAAAAGGTGAATCTGTTCACTGCTGAAAGCAATGAGGACCGGCCCATAGAGGTCGGTCCTCATTCCTTTCAGGACCGGCGGATACCAGAGAAGCCCGGTATTCGCTATTTTTGCGCCTTACTCCCGACAAGTGGCGCCGGTAACCAGCATACACCATAATGGGGTCTCATTCGCTATATCCCAGGTCGTCCAGAGATAAAGGCCCAGGAAACTGCTAAGAATCCCTCTACCTGCCATAACTTCAAGTATGACCTGGACTTCCCCTCGCCCAGTACAAAAACTTGGGCACATATGCTTTCGGAATCGGCCCTATCCCAGCGAATTACTTTTTGACCGAATCCTTCAAAGCTTTCGCCGCGGCAAATTTGGGCGCCTTCGTGGCAGGTATCTTGATCGGTTTGCCGGTCCTGGGATTCACTCCCTGGCGTGCCTTCCGCTTAACTACACTGAAGCTTCCAAGATCGGCCACTCTAATTTTGTCGCCCTGTTTCAGAACATCGTGGATTGCCTTTACCATAGAATTCAGGGCCATTCCCGCAGCCTTCTTGGAAATACCGGCCTCCCCTGCTATTCGGGTTACGAGATCAGCTTTTGTCATGCTATTCCTCCTTCCACCAATTCCATTTCAACAAGATGTAGTTCCACATAATACCCCCGGGGGCTTTATACAGAACATTGAGCGTAGCTGTCAACATATATCGCGTGTAGGAGAGCGCCACTATGAAGATTTCATGCTTAACCGGCCCACAAATAGACAGTATGGGCCTTCGGCGGAAGCAAGAGAACTGCATTTCCATTCAGCGGCGCCGAGTTGACCAAGCCGGCAAAGTCCGTTATTCTGCTTTTGACGGAGTGCGACATGGAGTCCATCCCTTTTCTTCACGCGAATCGCCTTTTCAACATTTTTTTCCGCGAAGATCTCGCGTTTTCAGAGGTCCGAGGAGTCTTGGATCATCTGTTGGAGGAAAATGCTTTCGATTTGGAGGTCCAGATGAGCCGGTCGTCATACTGGATCGATCTGGATCATTCATCCTTCGAAGTCTGGGTCTCTGAAATGGATGTGATGATTGAGAGAAAGTGATGTAACTCCGGCCAGTTAAACCTAGGTTATCCTCGAATGGACAATTCGGCTATTTTGGATTTCACGAAAGCCGCATCAGGTGCTTCAGGAAACATCTTTAAGTATTGTTTGTAGGCCTGAACCGCCTCTTTATCCTTGCCAAGGGTTTCATATATCCTCGCTATGGCCGCGTGTGCCTCTCTACGGTAAGGCGAATTCGTATCCTTTGAGAGTTGATCGAACAGCACAGTGGCCTGCTCGTAATCTTTGAGAGCAAGACGAGTCATGGCAATGTGATAAAGGATAAGCGGACTCAATCCATCTTTTGCCAGACTCGTACTTTGCATCTTGGTATAACGATCGAGGGCGCGTGAGAAGTCCCCCTTTTTGTACAAGACATGGCCGCTGTACAGCAAAGCCATTTCTCCAGCCGGAAACGATGCATAATCTCTCGTGATTACTTCAAATTCTTCTAAGAGTTTATCAAGTTGCTCGCTAGTGGGCGCCTGACTGGATGATTCCATCATCTGATACTCTTGGAATGCTCTGTCGAACAATTCGTGACTGGCGAGTTTTCCATGACGTTGGTACGCGTAGAAGCTCATCACAGCCAACAAACACGCAACAACAATGACAACGCCCATTACGACTTTTTTCGGATTCTGCCGGGAATACGCTATCACCTTAGCGCTTGTGGAGATGAATTCGTCGGGTTCTTTCAACAGCTCTTTTCTTGTGATTTTCTTCGCAGCCACTCTCTCACCTCGGGTCTCTCGTCGACAACTATGCAGCCCGGCCCTTATTAGGTAACCTAAAATGCATAACTGATTGACTCCCGCAAGTCAATGTAATGGTGAGCGAGCACGGATCTACTCGCTGCCGCGACGCCCGCTTCAATCAATAAGGCCGGGTCCTATCCTCGCGTAAGTTGGAATCTGCTGTTTCGCTTGACGGCTGGCAATTTTCATGAAACATCATGACCGCCCGGGTGACATAATGATGGGAGTTCAGTCGGACCGTGTTCCAGCCAAGTATGGCACTTCTAATTCTTGCCGCAAGTTCGATTGGTCAATATCCGCAGATGTGTCCCTTTTCTGATCATCGGTATATACTAGGCTGTGTCCGAATCTGCGACTTATAGCTGAAAGCAATATTATATGAAACTGTCCGCGCTGTCTGAGAACCCAATCACACCATTTGACCAAGCTGTACTATTCTTGGCCGGATCTCGTACCAATGGAGGGATCTATGGCTTGAAAGGGTCCGCGCCACAATTCTTGACGGCCGCGTCCGTAAAATACGGCTCAGGGACGATCGTTACCGTATGCCCGGACGGACAAACCGCGGCAGCAGCTGCATCTGACCTTCGTTTCTATCTGGGCATAGGGGAATCTTCGGAAAATGTTCTCGACGAGGAGGTGCTTCTATATCCGTCCTCAGATCTTATCCCATACTCGGTTGCCGGATTTGAAGCCGAAATCTGGATCAATCGCATGGCAGGCTTATTCCGCCTGAGTTGCGGTAGGGTACCTCGCTTAATCACGATCGGCCTGGATGCACTCATCCGCAATGTAGTTCCCCGGTCCGCGATTCGCCGGACCAGTTTTTCTCTGTCCGTCGGAGATGAGGTGAATCGAGAAGACATCCTGGAGCGGCTTGTGGCGGCCGGCTACATTCGCTCACCATTGGTTGAGGACGCGGGTGATTTCTCGGTCCGAGGATTTATCATAGATTTGTACCCTCCTTTCTATCCATATCCGGTACGTATCGAACAGGATGGAGACCGCATTGAATCAATCCGTTTCTTTGAGCCGGCGAATCAGAGGTCTCGCGGGGATGTGGCGGAAATTCAGGTGGGGCCTGTCTGCATGTCAATTCCGGATCTCGGGTCACGGGTGGAGGGCTTGAAGCGAGTTCGAGAAGTCTGTGATGAGTTGGGAGTCGAAAAGCGCGTGCGGCAAAGTATCCTGGAGGATTTGACTAATGGCGTTCGTTTTCCGGGATCGGAACTTTATCTGCCGTATTTTTTCGCCAATATGGAATCGCTGACCGACTACCTCCCCCCTGACGCTACATTGATAATCCCCGATCATGACACGTTGTGGCGAGCTTTCGAAGATTTGGAAGAAGAAATTTTCCGAGGGAGGCAGGCGGCCGTGGAGGAAGGGCTTCCTGTTCCGCCATCGAGCGCTCTTTATTTGTCCAGAGACGAGCTAGTTAGCAGAATCGGGAGTTTCAGAACGGTGGTCATGTCACCGCTGGAGATCGAAGATCCGTCTCGAAGCGCTTACCACATCGATTGTAGTTCCAATCAGGACATCAGGCCTGATCTTGTCCGCTCCAAAGCTTTCGACACAGGAATGGCGTCTCTCGTTAAGCGCCTCACAACATGGCGAGATGAAGGCACTGAGATCTTCCTAGTAAGTCACACTCAGGGTCAGGCTCATCGCCTATTGAAGCTTTTGGAACCTTATCCCGTAGGACCGGATTTCAGAGGGGAAGGCTTTGACCCATCAAATTTCGGTCCGGAACCTGTTCCAGGGGTTCGTCTCTATGTTGGGGCGCTTTCTGGAGGGTTCCGTATTCCGGAGATTCACAAAATAGTACTGACTGAAGAAGAGATTTTTGGGGCCCGAGTCAGGACCGAGCGTCGGAAAAGAGCGCGTGGTACCCTGATCTCATCTTTGACGGACCTAGTGGAAGGGGAACCCGTGGTCCACGAAGACTACGGGATCGGGATCTTCCGTGGATTGGCGAGAAAGGAATTCGAGGGCATACCCGGCGAGGTCATGGTAATTGAGTACGCAGGCGGCGACCTACTCTATCAACCATTAGACCGACTGCATGTAATACAGAAGTATATTGCCGCCTCGGAAGAACCGCCGCGGATTGACCGCCTTGGTGGAACGGGATGGACAAAAATCAAGGCCAGGGTCAAGAGATCTATAAAGGATATGGCTCGAGAATTGCTCGAAATATATGCAAGCCGACAGAACGCTACCCGAAAGGCTTATTCAACACCGGACGAAACTTTCGCTGCTTTTGAGGCCGCTTTTGAGTTTGAAGAAACTCCGGACCAAGCCAAAGCCATTCAGGATGTAATGGAGGCTATGGACACGGACAGGCCCATGGACCGGCTCGTTTGTGGCGACGTAGGATATGGCAAGACAGAGGTAGCTCTTAGGGCTGCATTCAGGACCACAATGGATGGGAAACAAGTAGCTGTGCTCGTACCTACCACCGTACTCGCTCAGCAACACTACGACACATTCAGGCGCCGTTTCAATGGATACCCTATCCATATCGGTCTCCTGTCTCGCTTCCGAAGTCGCTTACAGCAAAAAGAAACCTTAAAAAGAGTTTCAGAGGGAAAGGTGGACCTCATCATTGGTACGCACAGGCTTCTGCAGAAGGATGTCATGTTCCGGGATCTCGGACTCCTGGTCGTAGATGAGGAACAGCGTTTTGGAGTGGCTCATAAAGAGAGGATAAAGAAATATAAATCTCACGTGGACGTACTGACTTTGACGGCTACGCCCATTCCTCGAACATTGAATCTTGCTTTGTCAGGCATACGGGACTTATCCGTCATCGAGACGCCCCCGCGCAATAGGTATTCGATAGGAACACGGGTAATGAGGCACTCTGAAGAAGTGATCAGGGAAGCCTTGATGAAGGAACTCAACCGCGGAGGGCAAGCGTTTTATATACACAACAGAGTTCAAACGATCTACAAACGAGCCGCTTCCTTGCAGAGACTAGTCCCCGAAGGCAGGTTCGGAGTGGCCCACGGACAGATGGCGGACAATCAGCTTGAAGAGGTTATGACCGACTTTGTCACCGGCAAAATTAACATTCTAGTGTGCACCAACATAGTTGAATCCGGGCTGGACATTCCGCGGTCCAACACCATAGTTATCGAAAGGGCCGACACGTTCGGTCTTGCCGACCTTTATCAGTTGCGCGGTCGTGTCGGGCGCTCCAACGTGAGAGCATATGCTTATCTACTTACACCGCCCGAGACCCTCATCACTCCCGATGCTATCAAACGCCTCTCGGTGATTCAGGAATATTCTAATCTGGGACAAGGCTTCAAGATTGCCATGAGAGACATGGAGATAAGAGGGGCGGGCAACATTCTTGGGACTTCGCAGTCCGGGCATGTGGCGCAAGTCGGCTATGAAATGTACCTCGATTTATTGGAGCAGGCCGTTCAGGAATTGAAGGGTGAGGAGGCGCCACCAAGAATAGATCCGGAAATACATCTCAAGCTGGAAGCGCGAGTGCCCGAAGAGTACGTTCCGGATGCTCATCAGCGCATGAGTCTTTATAAACGCCTGTCACGGGCGTCGGAGGCCGGCGAGGTCGATGAGATAGAGGAGGAGATGATAGACCTGTATGGCAAGATGCCGTCGCAGGCAATGGACCTTGTCCAGGTCATGAGGATTAGGTTGCAAATGAAGAAGCTTCGGATATTGAAGCTCGATTACAATGAACACGAGTTGATTCTTACATTTGATTCAGGGACTCCGGTAAGCGTGGCCGCGCTGATAACTTGGGCTGAGAAGGATCATGCCGTCCGCATGATTCCAGGGGACAAACTTGCATACAGGATTGGCAACGTGGACGTACAATCCCGCATACGAGAATCTTTCGCATTGATGACCAATCTTGGTAATGCGATTCTTACATAAGCATAAGCCTTGGGTGAAAGACGAGGCGATTGACATATGCCGGACTTCATGATTCTCGATGGCTGCCCAGCGTAGTCGTTTCGGCGATCAAAAGATCCGGGAGTTGAAAAAGGACGGTTTTTCTATTAAGAATTGCAGCATTAACCCAACGGATGGCCGTTGGTGTGCCTGGCAGGAGCAGGAACAGATGGGAAATGACATTCGGTTCCGGACCGGGAATAATGGCATCGGAACAATGAAACTCAATAAGATCTTGTGCATGGCTCTGTTATTCGCCGTCACATGGGCAAATGTGTCCTTTTGCGCGGACATCTATTCGGATCGTGTAGCAGCGGTGGTCAATGGCGACGTGATCCTTGAATCCGATATACAGAAGCACAAGCAACCATTCATGAGGAACCTTACGGGCATCTCGCTTGGCATTATCCCGCCTGGAAAATGGCCCACAGAAAAGGAGCTCCTCGACGAGCTCATTGTGATCCATCTTTTGGAACAAGAAGCCGACAAACAAGGCGTTAAGGTCGATGAAAAGGGAGTCCAGGCCACCATCGACTCAATAAGAAAGCGCAACAACAATCTCACACATGATCAATTCGTCCTGTTTCTCGCGCTTAACGGGCTCAATTACGCTGAGTATAGAAATGTGCTGAAACGCCAACTGAAGTTGACCAAATTGATCGCCATGGAAGTGCAGCAAAAGGTGCCTCTGAGCGAAGAAGACGCTCAACTTTACTGGAAGAAACACCGGGATACTCTGGACGAGCAATATGCAAAACTCCTGCAAAATCTGTCTCCTGCTCAGGCTCCAAAAGAACAGGCTGAACCGGAGATACCGACCCACATGGATACCTACGTCGGTGGGAAAGTCAGACTAAGACAGATCACTTTGAAAATCCCTACAGGGGCTAAGAAAAAAGAGATTGAAAAAGTGGAGGCAAAAGCCGGGGAGATCTACCGTCAGGCTATGACCGGGGCCGATTTTGCGCAGCTCGCTAAAAAGTACTCGGAGGATGCCAGCGCCGCCAATGGCGGTGACCTTGGGTATATGAACCATAAAGACATGGTTCCTCAACTCCAGAAATTGGTGGAGCGAATGAAGGAAGGCGACATCACGCCGCCTCTTGGAACCCCTAATTCCAGGATGATATTCTATTTGGCCGAAGCCAAGAACCGGCAGGTAAAGCGGGTCGCAATCCCGGAAAACATCAGGAAACAATTGATGGAGCAACGCAAAAAGATCCTGGCGCAACGTCAAGACCAAGAGAAAGCCCAGTCCAAGAATAATCCCGGCGTTGAATCCGAAGAGGACGCCTCGGAGGACGCTATCGAGGGCGAAGCGAAGAGTGGCGCTGCCAAGAAAAGCGTAATTCTGACTCCTGCCGAGGAAAAAGAATATAAGAAGGCGCGTAGGAAAGTCATAGGGATAATGAGGACGGAAAGAATCCAGGCCCGTTTGAAGGAATGGGTCGAGGAACTCAAGAAGGCTTCCATTATAGAGGTTAAAATCTAGTGTACGCTCCCATAAATGACTTTGCATTGACGCCATTTAAAACTAGCTTTGAGAACTACACCAGAAACCTTTTTTGCGATTTTTGGATTCCCCGGCAGGTCATGCTTTACAGCAATCTTCGCAGACTCTTATAGACACGGCGCGGTCTAGTTTTCTATAGTAAAACGCATTGATTGTCTCCCAAGGGTGACTCCTCCCAGCCTCTTTTCGTCAAAGGGCAGTGGGGGAACATTCTGTGAGCCATATGTCGAGGTTGGACACCTCCTTTGATGACTCTTGGATCTGAAAAGGCCTGCCGATGCTCTTCGACTTCTTAGCTTCCAGGATCTCAAAAGATCTGGCCATAGATCTGGGCACCGCGAACACGCTGATATTTGTCAGGGGCAAGGGCATCGTCCTTAACGAGCCATCAATGCTGGCCATCAGAAAGAGGGACCGGCGCACTTCCGAGATCTGGATTGGTGAAGAAGCCAAAAAGATGATGGGCCGGGTCCCGGGCTCAATCGAAGTTTTCCGTCCACTTAGTGAGGGAGTCATTGCGAATTTTGAAATGGCCAGCTTGATGCTGAAGTTCTTTATTCAGAAGGTGCACAAGCGCAAGGCATTGGTTAGACCTCGGGTCATAATCTCAGTCCCCTCCGGGGTCACTCCCGTTGAAAGACGCGCTGTGCGCGATTCCACTCTCAGCGCCGGCGCTCACGAAGTTTTTGTTGTCGAAGAAGCTATGGCCGCAGCAATGGGCGCGGGTCTACCCATCACGGAACCCACCAGCAACATGATCGTGGATATCGGTGGAGGAACAACCGAAGTCGCAATTATTTCTCTGACGGGAGTGGTATACAGCAGCTCCACCAAAATAGCGGGCGACAAGCTGGATTCCGATATCCTGAACTACGTCCGCAAGAATTACAGCATACTGATCGGAGCGGCGACCGCCGAACAGATTAAGATCATGATCGGTCGGGCCTATGTCGATGATGAGGTCGAGGAAATAGATGTTAAGGGTAGAGACTTGGTAGATGGCATACCTAAGACTATTACCTTAACGTCGGGTGAGATCACGCACGCGATAATGGATTCGGTGAACGCTATTGTTGACAGTATAAAATTAGCCCTGGAACAATGTCCGCCCGAACTGGCCGCTGACATCATAGACTCCGGGATCGTGCTGACCGGTGGGGGAGCGCTGCTGAGGAACCTTGACCGACGTATAAGACGTGAAATTGGCGTACCCGTAGTTGTTCCGGACAACCCGCTGACCACCGTCGTGAGAGGCGCGGGAATGATGCTGGACGACTTGGAACTCCTAAGGGAAGTCACAAGCGCCTGATTCCAAACCGCGCCAAAACACTCGGCTTTAGTGGTTTGTCTTCGAAGAACTGTAACTGTCAAGTGCTTGGTATTCCAGCCACTTATGAGTATATTTTTCTGATTCCACCTGATATACTGATCTTCAGTAGTTCTGTCGGAATTCATTGGCACTGCAGGCCAAGCCGGTCCCGCGCCTCGCGGGAGCTCTCACAACGGAATTCGTGGTAACAGTCACGTCGCAGAAACGAAGAATGGCTTGACTCAAAACTCGGCACAAGGATAATCATTCATCAGCGCCTGGACCGTTCGACCATCGGCCCGAGCGATCTTGAATGATTTTGCGAAGTTCATGAGGCAGCAGCGTTGACCACAGTTAAGAAGTATCTTAATACCTCGGTTTCTCTTCAAAGCATTCAGCGTGGCGGCATGATCTTCGTGTTCGTGCTTGTGGGGCACCTGATTACAGGGAAGGTTTGTGAGTCCTCAGATATGCACGTTGTGCCGGACACAAACGAAGTTCGTCTGGCTTCCCAGAACATTTCTGAGCCGCCTTCGGAAGAGACAAAGTTGGATCTCACTCAAACCGGCGAGGAAAATGACCGAAATCTTGTGTTTCTTCAAAAAGGGATGGAACTCAGGCGAACCACGGCTTCAGTTGATGAAGAGGAACAGTTGATGGAGCAGATAGTCCAAACTTTGGACCGGGGATCTGCTGCTCAATGGTTAGCAACCTTCATTTCTTCCAAACCTTGGGATTGTCCCATAAAACAAAGGAATAAGTGGATTGAGGCCATACTTTATGCAGTTGAACGGAATCAGTTACCCATTTGCAAAGAGATTCTAGGGCTGGTTACCTCGCTTATTTCCATCGAGTCGGGCTTTCACGCTGATCCACTTGTGGCGCATCCATCCCGCCCGTATGGAATGGAAAGCCTCCTAAACCGGGCGGAGAAAAAGCTGTTTGAAAAGTTTGGTCGGATGATGATTATCCCCCCGGTCCCGAAATATTATGCGGAATATAAGAACAAGTACTGGCCTCAGTTGCTCGCATGCCACACCACGAGTGACGTGGAGACGATAGCCAGACATCTTGCGGATGATCTGAAAAAAGACTCAAAAGACTTTCCAGCTCCAGTGAAGGATGCAGTGAACAAGAATCTCGGCAAACTTGGGAATGTGGTGAGAAGCAAAGGATCAATGCAGGTAAAGCTTCTCCGAGCCCGGCCGGCCCTGAAAAATCGCGGAGAGGAGTTTAGTGATCAAGAGCTTACCGAATACATGTATACCACCAACGGCGGAGTAGACGTAGGAGTTGCGGTGCTCAAGCCGATATTTGTTCAATACGCGGCTCAGTGTGCGGAAAGAGGGGAGTTATCCTGGCTCTTCTTTGTGGGAATGGATTATCACTATGGGCCTTTTGCGAGCAGAAACATGATGGAACAAATTAGGATACGGGACCTCTCCGGGCAAAAGATAGCTCTTGATGGGAGTTTCCTTAATCATGACGAGGACGGCATACCGGAGACGGAGGATTCAGAAACTCTCGCAGCAGCAGTGAAAGCGTTTCCGGCCATTCAGAAACAGAAGTTTACTTCGGCTTTTCTACTGGAAAGAGAGCCGAATTACGCATATACGGATGTCCACCGTTTAATCGTCGAGGCGCACAAGAAAAGGTTCGGCGAGACCCCCTTTGCCGTAATCGGCGAAATAAAGATGGGGGAGACTGCGGAAGTTAAATTCGGAGGAAGGTGGACAACAAACCTATATCTCAACAAACTTGATCATTACCTCAACTTGATTCCCTGGGATAATTGATTAGGGACGACCCAGGTCCAGGGGCGCTTGGCACGCTGAACACCTCGCTATGCTTGTTCCCTCTTGGTAATCGTTCGGATCGAATGGCGTCCCGCAAGCGGGACACTGCGGGAGAGTTGGCGCCTCCGGCTCGACCACCGTCCGGCCCAGCCACAGGTAAGCAGCGAGAGACTGAGAGTGCGAAATGAGCAGCAACCCTATGCCAAGTTGAATGAGCTGGAGGACCAACCCCTGGAGGAATCCCCAGCCCACATTAGGCCAGGCTAACGTCTCCGCATTAAACTTCCCTTGAGCACCTTGGATGATCAAGTCTGACACGGACTTCAGGACTGAGGGAACCGCATCGACGATCAAATTAACGCCGATGATGATCAACCCAAGCCGAAGGAGCGACACGGCATCCAGTGAGATGCCGATATCAGCATCCTGGAACCATCTGTCGGCAAGCAGCTCACGATTTGATATGAGAAAAGCGCCCAAGACCAGACATCCAATCAATGGCAGTAGCGAGAGAACGAACGCTTGAGGAGTTCCATCTGCCCTGATTGCGGTGATCGAGTAGCTGATCCATGTCCATCCCTGCAAAAGGGCCAGCAAGCCGATGACGACTATCGCTATCACTCCAAGTTTTCTCATATGGGGTCCCCCTCCCTCATGCGCCCAACAATAATTGAATTGATCCACATAAGATGCGAAGTCTTGGTTGACTGCTCCCATAACACGCCATTCGACCAACTGCCACAGATGCCTTCAGGACTTCGTGTCCTTGTTTACCCGCCGAATTATCCGGGAATAAAGCCTGGCCTTCAATCCATCTTTATTACGCGGATACCGTCCTTCTCATAGATCGGAGCGAAAGCTTTTCTGTCCAGCAAGGCAAAGTGTGATCTCGACTTGACTAGATTCCGAATGTACGAATCAAAGGGTTCGAAATGGATCCGATCTTTCTTGACGTAGGTGGGAGTAAAGTCTTCGTCTCTCACTATCAGGTAATCAATTCCGTTGTCCCGGCAGAACTTGCGGACCTGTTCAGGGTCTTCTGCGTAATAAGCCGTAAACAAATCGAAAGTCCTTTTCTTTATCACGGCCCAGTAGCGAGTGTACCACGTGTGAGAGAGCTTGTAGGTGACAAAAGCCTTGCGCCGGCCAAAAGTGAGCACATCGTCCATTAGATCTGGTGGGCCAGCCATCAGGCTTGTCTTGGGAGTTGTTTGAACGAATTGATACAGTGCCGCCTGCCGGGAGTAGTCGCCAAGTTCCACATGATACATATTGATCGCGCCCAGAACAATGAATAGCGTGCTGATCGCCGGGAACACTATGCGTCGCGGTACAAGCTTCACCAGGGCTGCCCTGATACAAAGTCCGACTCCGACGCAATAAAAGACGTTGAGAGACAGCTCTACGTAGCGCCTCGGCACGAATAACTTGAAGATGACCGCGTA
>DATJPW010000340.1:0-6566 GCA_035506215.1 Desulfomonilaceae bacterium | reverse complement strand
CGGCACCATTCCGGTCTTCAGTTTTGGACCGGAAAAATCGAAGAACGGGAATCGGACAGAGACCCAACCTTCATTGTCCTTATCAAAACTCAACAACGGATCGACTGAAGAACCGCTCATGGAATCCTGCATGTGCAAGTTCCAACGCCCTTCTTCACCCCAATGGAATCCGATACTGCCGTTCGGGACCACAAAACTGCGGCTTAACACGTCAAAATAGACGGTTTTCCATTCCGCGTTGTTCACCTTATGGTTCAGGTCGGATGCTCGCAAGAACCGGTCACAAAGGTATTGGTCTTCGTCCCTTTTTAAAATTACCGCAAAGGGAAGGTCGGTATAGGTTTTGGCGTAAGAGGTGAAATAATCGGTCTTCCGATCAATATAGAATTCCTTGAGCACTACAAAAGTCATGGCCATGGCCATGGCGGAGTCGGTCCCGGCCTTTGCGGGCAACCAGGTGTCAGCGAATTTGACGTATTCGGAGTAATCCGGTGAAACGGCAGCGACGCGGGCGCCCCTGTATCTTGCCTCCGAATAGAAATGAGCATCGGGCGTACGCGTCTGGGGCACATTGGTCCCCCAGACGATCAAGTAGGTAGACTCGTACCAATCAGCGCTTTCCGGAACATCGGTTTGCTCGCCCCAGGTCTGAGGTGACGCCGGGGGCAAGTCGGAATACCAATCATAGAAGCTCAACATGGACGCGCCGATAAGCGAAAGAAATCTCGCTCCGGAGGCGTAGCCGACCATCGACATAGCCGGGATCGGGCTGAATCCGAAAACCCTGTCCGGTCCGTACTTTTTGATGGTGTATATCAATGAAGCCGCAATGATAGTCGCTGCTTCATTGTGCGAAACCCGCACAAAGCCGCCTTTGCCCCTCGCCTGTTGTATCGCCTTCCTTTTGGCCGGATCTTCGATGATGCTTTGCCAAGCGGCCACAGGGTCCGCCTTGGACTTGAACGGCCCTGGTTGCCAGACTCCCGCCTCAGATCCTGATTTTAGGGCCGCTCGCCACATCTCCAGCAGGTTTGAACGAACGTAAGGGTATTTCAATCTAAGCGGACTATATGTGTACCAGGAATACGTGGCGCCTCTTGGGCACCCACGCGGTTCATGATCAGGAAAATCGGGTCCGCAGGAAGGATAATCCACGGCCTGCAGTTCGGAGATGATTATGCCGTCTTTCACATAAACTTCCCACGAGCAAGAGCCGGTACAGTTGACTCCATGAGTGGAACGAACCCTCTTATCGAATTGCCATCTTCGACGATAGAAATCTTCCCATTCCCGTTGTCCACAACGAACCTGGGCCCAGTTCTCGGCAATATTTTCTGTTCGACATGTTTTGCTTCGAGGCCGGAAGAATCTGAGGGACGACATCAGGCTTTTTCTGGGCATAGAACTCCCCCTCCGGGTGGCAATTAACCATAGTGACAATTTACATGGGTGAGTTGTTCCTATGGGACGCACTCTGCCATATTAGCGGCCCTCACAGATGAGGGAGTTGTGAGAAGAGGATAGTTCACGGGGACAAGCTTTCAGCGGATGACAGAGACAGCCTTTCTATGTCCCAAGTCAATAATTACTTTGGGGTCGGGTCAAATTGCCCTTGACTGCGCGGTGGAAACTCAATAAACTATATTAGTTTCCAGAGGTTCTGATTTCACCGTGAGCGACTCGAAATATGACCGATAATTTGTCCACACGTCCCCAATCAATAGAATCGAAAGAATATATCCGCGAAGATTCTGTCCGCCAGCGTATTATCTCTCGCGCTCGACAGCAGTTCTTTGCCCTCGGTTTTCGCAGTGTCACCATGGATGACATTGCAAAGGAACTGGGGATGAGCAAAAAGACGCTTTACGCTCATTTTCCAAGCAAGGCTGCTCTTCTGGAGGCCGTGTTCCTCAATAAATTTCACGAGGTCGAGGGAGAGCTGGAGCAGATCACTTCCGAGTGTTCATCTGATTTTCTGGCCTCGATGCGTCAACTGCTCGCCTGTGTTCAGCGGCACATGGAAGAGTTGCAGCCGCCGTTCATGCGTGACATGAGGCGCTGGGGCATGCAAATATTCGAATTGGTGGAGAGCCGTCGCAAGGACCTGATTCATCACTATTTCGGCAAGCTCTTGGTCGAGGGGCGAAGAGCGGGAATTATTCGTAAGGATGTCCCGACCAAAATTGTCATCGAGGTCCTGTTCGGCGCCATCCAAGCAATCATGAATCCGGGAAAGTTGGCTGAACTTGGCATCGCGCCGAAAACGGGCTTTTCGGCCATCAACGAGGTGGTTTTTAAGGGTGTGATGACTGAAAAAGGGAGGTCAAAACTCTGATCAATTCTGGCTGGACACATAAAAGAGCATTTCTTTGGGCGGCCGGTGCAATCGCGGCATTGTGTATCCTGGCCGGCTGTGACCGTCAGGAATCGAACCACGTGCAAGGCTATGTCGAGGGAGAATTCGTTTATGTGGCATCACCACTGGCCGGCCAACTCGAATCTCTGTACGTGCAGCGAGGCGATCAGGTGAAGGTGGGTGACAGACTTTTCGCTCTGGACAGTACACCGGAAACAGCCGCGCGGGATGAAGCGGGACGGCGGCTGGCTCAAGCGCGCTCACAACTGGAGGACGCGAAGAAAGCAAGACGTCCCTCGGAAATTGAATCCATCGAGGCCCAACTCAAGCAAGCAAGAGCGGCACTGAGTTTTTCAGAAGTGGAATTTCAGCGGCAAGAAAAACTGGCCCAATCCGGTTCGGTTTCACAGCAGGCTTATGACCGTGCGCTATCCGCACGAGACCAGGATCGTCAGCATGTGGCGCAGCTCGAAGCCGATCTACAGACTGCTAATCTAGGCTCACGCATCGACCAGATCGAAGCGGCAGACGCGAATGTGCGGGCTCAAGAGGCAACGTTGGCCAGGGCGGAGTGGGACCTTTCGCAGAAAAGCCAGTTTGCGCCTCAAGCCGGTGTAGTTTTTGACACCCTATACCGCCAGGGAGATTGGGTCGCAGCGGGCCGTCCGGTCGTTGCGCTGCTGCCTCCGCAGAACATCAAGGTCCGCGCATTCGTTCCGGAGCCTATGCTTGGTTCGATTCATCTCGGCGAGAGTGTGAAGGTTAAAGTGGACGGTTTGCCTGAGCCGGTGACCGGGAAGGTCAGCTTCATTTCGCCCAAGGTGGAATTTACGCCTCCGGTAATTTACAGCCAGGAGACTCGTGCCAAATTAGTATTTATGATTGAAGTAATCTTTGATCCGAAAATCGCGGAGAAGTTGCACGCGGGCCAGCCTGTGGACGTGCAATTCGGTTCCTGACCTATGCCTGACGATCTCGCCATAGATGTGAAGGGAATGACCAAGCGTTTCGGTGACCTCATCGCGGTGAACGCTGTGGATCTCCGGGTGCGGACAGGCGAGATCTGCGGCTTTCTCGGCCCGAACGGAAGCGGAAAGACAACGTTTATTCGCATGCTCTGCGGCCTCCTCCGAGCCGACGCGGGGAGCGGTACATGTCTGGGCTACGACGTCATCAAGGACAGTGAGGCAATCAAGCTCAACGTAGGCTATATGACGCAGAGGTTCAGTTTCTACGAGGACCTGACAATTGCAGAAAACTTGGATTTTGTAGCCCGAATGTACGCAGTGAAGGACCGTCGCGAAGTTGTGCAGGAAAGCCTCACGCAACTCGGGCTCGCGGAACGGCAAGGTCAGCTCGCCGGAGAGCTTTCCGGCGGCTGGAAGCAGCGCCTTGCTTTGGCCGCGTGCATGATTCACCGCCCTAAGCTGCTTCTATTGGATGAGCCTACAGCCGGTGTGGATCCAAAGGCGCGCCGCGAATTCTGGGAAGAGATTCATCGGCTTGCCGGTCAAGGATTAACATTCCTTATAGCCACTCACTACATGGACGAAGCCGAACGCTGTCATCGCCTCGCTTTTATCGTGAACAGCAATTTGCTTACTCAGGGGACTATCGAAGAGGTTATCGCGCAGGCCGATCTAACCACCTGGTCGGTTACCGGCCCGGATTTGCTCAAGCTGGGGGAGCACCTTCGCGAGAATCCGGCTGTCGAGCAGGCCGTGGCCTTTGGCAATACGCTGCATGTGAGCGGAGACGACCCACAGGCGCTCGAAGGAGCCATCGCTCCGTTTCGCACGGAACAATATGAATGGCGCCAGGTTGACGCTGGGCTGGAGGACGTTTTTATCCACATGATGGAGAGGTCGAAGCACGGTAAGTAATTATGAAAGGGCGCAGATTCTCATTTGAGCGCTTTTGGGCCATGGTCGTGAAGGAATTTGTCCAGATGCGCCGGGATCGGGTGACCTTCGGGATGATGATCGGGATCCCGCTGATGCAGCTCATACTTTTTGGCTATGCAATAAATTCGGACCCAAAGCACATGCCGACGGCCGTGATCTTGGCCGACCACGGGCCGCAAGGTCGTACGCTGCTGCATGCAATTCAAAACAGTAGTTATTTCGATATAGTTCGACAATTGAAGACCGAATCGGAAGGACGGGACGCTCTCGCGCGAGGTGAAGTCCAGTTTGTGATCAATATTCCGGAAAATTTCAGTCGGGATCTCCTGCGCGGGGACAGGCCCGCGATTCTCGTCGAGGCGGATGCGACGGACCCGGGAACGACCGGCATTGCTCTCGGCGCTTTGCCCTCACTGTTCAACACGGCGCTGCAAAATGACCTTAAAGGTCCTCTCGCCTATCTGGCCCCGACCGACAACCCCATCGATTTGCGCGTGCACGCTTTGTATAACCCCGAAGTGAATACGCAATACAATATCGTGCCCGGACTGCTGGGTCTAGTTCTTACAATGACCATGGTCATGATTACGGCACTGGCGATCACTCGTGAACGCGAGAGTGGAACTATGGAGAATCTTCTGTCCATGCCCACACATCCGCTCGAAGTGTTGGTCGGTAAGATAATTCCGTACATCCTGGTCGGCTATATGCAAGTTGGCCTTATCCTGTTGGCTGCACACTTTCTCTTTCAGGTGCCTATGTTGGGAAGTCTCAGCCTCCTGCTGGCGGCCGCGCTCTTTTTTATCGCAGCAAACCTGTCAGTAGGAATCACCCTTTCCACAGTGGCGGAAAACCAGCGCCAAGCCATACAGATGGGATTTTTCTTCTTTTTGCCAAACGTATTGCTGTCCGGATTCGCCTTTCCCTTTCGCGGCATGCCCGGTTGGGCGCAAGTACTCGGCGAGATACTGCCGCTCACTCATTTTCTTCGCATTGCCAGAGGCATTTTATTGAAGGGCAACGCCTTCAACGACGTAGTCCCGGAAATTTGGCCAATTGCGCTCTTCACGGCGGTCGTGTTGGTGATCGCCGCAAAACGATATCGCAGAACCTTGGATTAGAGCTGTCAAGATGCTCTCGTCTTCCCGGTTGAATGCAAATTGTACTTGAATATGCACCAGATAGTCCTAAGACCATCTTTCCACCCGATCTTTTTTCCTTCCTCGTAGGTCCTTCCCGAATAAGAAATTCCGACCTCGTAAACTCTGCATCGCAACTTGGCGATCTTGGCAGTGATCTCCGGTTCGAACCCGAATCGATCTTCTTCGATGGTTATTTGTTGGAGGGTTTTCCGGAGAAAGACTTTGTATCCGGTTTCCATGTCGGTCAAGTTTAAATTGGTGAACATATTGGAGATAAGAGTCAGGAATTTGTTGCCCACATAGTGCCAGAAATATAGAACGCGGTGAGGATCGCCGCCGGCAAATCTCGATCCATAGACCACGTCAGCTTTGTCCTGAAGAATAGGTTCCAGTATCATCTCATAGTCTTTAGGATCGTACTCCAGGTCTGCATCCTGGACAATCACGATGTCGCCGGATGCCGCAGCAATGCCTGACCTTATTGCTGCGCCCTTACCGCGATTGAACTGATGATAGATCACCTTTGTCACCAAGGGTTCGATCCGAGACTTCAAAAGCTCTCTCGTGCCGTCGGTGGAGCCGTCGTCAATTACGATGATTTCTTTGTTCTTCACCGATGAATCGAGAACGTTCCCGACGATCCGCTCGATTGTGCTGACCTCGTTGTAGCAAGGCATAATTACCGACACTGTAACGTCACTCGACACAAGTATGCTCCATTACCTGTTTTAGCTGAATCGCGGGATTTTCATGAGAATTCGCGTTCAAGTCTGTAAGAAAATGCCCTCTAACCCTCTTTATTAAAGGGGGAAGCGGGGATTCTGAACGCTAATTAGTACTATGCGTCATACACCCCGAAACGATTGAGCGTCAATATCAAAATGGCTTTAATGGTAATCGTTGAGGTATGAGTAGCGCCCGAGCGTCCGCCCGAGACCCTCGCTCGACTTTCGCCGAAAGGACGGAAATGCATCATTCGGAAAGAACTTTGGCCGAACCGCTTAATCAGTATTTGTCCAGCCTTATCCAATCGGAGGCGGGTTCGTAGATGCCTTTTTCCGGGTTGGCGGACCACACTTTCGCCACCGGAAACCTGTTATTCCAGATGCTCCAGGGTGCGGAAAGCCCGCCTGAATCGAAATCCTTGATTGTCTGCAGAGCCTT
>DATJPW010000339.1:0-3187 GCA_035506215.1 Desulfomonilaceae bacterium | reverse complement strand
TCGGGTGATTCTGTTCGTGAAGACCGCTCCGAATGTTGAACTGACAGAGGACCTGAAAACCAAGCTAAAGAAATCCATACGCGAGAACTGTTCCCCAAGGCATGTGCCGAACCTCATTCTCCCTGTGAACGACATCCCTGTAACGCTCAACGGGAAGAAGGTAGAAATCGCGGTAAGAAATGTGATCGAAAATAAGCCTGTTACCAACCGCGAAGCGCTACTCAATCCGGAAGCACTGGATCAGTTCGTTAGTATTGCTGCTCTCCAAGCCTAGGCTGGCTTCAGAGTCAAGACTTACCGAAAGGAGGATCTGTTATGGCAGAGGAAAAAACCGCGACAAAGTCGGAAACGTTGGCCGAGGGAGGGCTTGCCCGTCTTGGCTTGAGTCTGGCCAATTGGAGCGAACGTTGGTTTCCGGACGCACTTGTGTTTGCTCTCCTGGGCATAGTCATTGTCTTCATCGGTGGTCTCTTGATCGGTGAGAAACCGTACAAGCTCGCGCTTGAAGGAGGCAAGCAGTTTTGGATCCTCATTCCCTTCACTATGCAAATGGCTATGATTATTATCGGCGGATACGTAGTGGCTTCCTCTCCCGCGGTTTACTGGCTGATTCAGCGTCTTGCAGCGATCCCATCAACCCCGAGGGGCTCCATTGCGTTTGTTGCATTTTTTTCCATGTTCACTTCACTTATCTCATGGGGATTCAGCCTCGTTTTCAGTGGCTTGCTGGTTCGAGAACTCGTAAGACGTATCGACGGGATAGACTATCGAGCCATCGGAGCAGCCGCGTACCTTGGGCTCGGCAGTATATGGGCCCTGGGTCTGTCGTCGTCAGCTGCATTGATGATGGCTACAAAGGGATCGATCCCACCGGCTCTGTTTAATATCAGCGGATTGATTCCGCTTACCCAGACACTGTTCTTGAAGGAAAGCATTGCAACGGCAGTAGTATTGCTGGTTGCATCCGTGATCGTGGCCTATTGGTCCGCGCCGCTGCCCAAGCACGCGAAGACTGTCAAAGACTTTGGAGTGAGCTTTGAACCCATCACCATGGAACTCGAGCCCAGGACAAAGCCCGGAGAATGGCTCGAGTACAGCCCCATATTGAATATACTCGTGGCCGTGCTGTTATTTGTGTATCTGGTGAATGTATTCATGACATCACCCATGGGTCCGCTTGCGGCACTGGACCTGAACACCTACAATCTCATTTTTATTTCAGTGGGACTCCTTTTGCACTGGAGGCCCAGACAATTTGTTCGTGCAGTTGCCCAGTCCGTTCCGGCCACAGGCGGGGTCCTTATCCAGTTTCCGTTTTACGCGGTCATTTTTGGAATGATTGCGGGCACGGGGATTAACAAGTGGCTGGCCGACCTCTTCGTGTCCATTACCACTCACAACACTTACCCATTGCTGGTAGCATTCTATTCTGCGGTGCTGGGAGTGTTTATCCCCTCCGGCGGCAGCAAGTGGGTCATAGAAGCGACCTATGTTCTTACGGCAGCCAACGAGCTGAAAGTGCACCTGGGGTGGGTTGTGCAAATTTACAATGCTGCGGAAGCGCTGCCGAACCTGCTAAATCCATTCTGGATGCTCCCGTTGCTTGGCATCCTTCATATGAAGGCCCGTGATCTGGTGGGATACTCGGTGCTGCAATTGCTCGTCCACATACCGATTGTCTTCTTCCTGTGTTGGCTCTTTGCAATGTGGCTTCCGTACATTCCGCCGGTAAAATGAAAAGATGCGTTGAAAAGCCTTCGGGCTGGTAGCAGATGGCAAAGAGGGTGGGGGCGACGGGCGGTCGCCCCTACTTCATTGCCGCAGTGTCGGGATCAAGCTAGCGCATATATATGCGATGCGGCGCCCTATAAAGCACGCATAAATTCAACTAAGTCTTTCTTCTCCTGAGGGGTCAGTTTAAGTTGCTGAATCATATTAAAAAATTCAACCGTGTCCTCCAGAGTTAGCAACCTCTGATCGTGGAGGTACGGCGGTGAATCCTTGATGCCTCTGAGCGGAAATGTCTTGATGGGGCCGTCCGCGGACGCCATCCTTCCATTTATCAATCGAGGTTTGTAAAAGCGCTCCGTTTTCAAATTGTGCATGAGATTATCAGTGTAATAGGGCGCTGGATGACAAACAGCACATTTCGCTTTTCCGAAGAAGATTGCCTGGCCTCTCAGCTCGGATTCTGTGGCTTTCTTGGGGTCCAGCATTCCGTAGATGTCCAACTTTGGGGCCGGCGGAAAGTCCAAGAGTTCCTGAAATTCCGCCATGAAGTGAACCTGACTCCCCCGCTCCAAAATGTTCACGCCTTTCTTGGTCGCTATCACTGGGTCTCCGTCAAAATACGCGGCACGCTGCTCGAATTCCGTGAAATCTTCAACGCTCTTCATTACTCGCTGTGAGCCGAACAGCCGCTGGATGTTCACGCCCCTCAGAGAAGGCGTGTCCAAGCGATGACGGAATTCCTGTGGTCTGATATCCCCTACCAGATGGGTCCCTCCATTGGTATGGCCGTTGGCATGGCAATCAAAACATGTCACCCCGCGGCTGGGGCGAGCCGAACGACGGTCGTCCGTGGTGTTGAACTGCTGCTGAGGAAACGGCGTCAAGAGCAGACGAAGACCTTCAAGCTGTTTCGGGTTCAGAATACCGTTGAAGATTTCAAAATAGTTCTCAATGGTTATCAATTTGCCCTGAGACACGTCTCCGAGGTCCGGGCGAGTTGTCAAGTAGATCGCGGCCGGAGACTCAGGAAGGAAATGAGTTGGAATGTCAAAGTCCAGGTCAAAGCGAGTGAGGTCCCGCTGCTCCTGTTTCTTGATCTCCTCAATATGAGTTTTGGGGAAAAGCATTCCGCCCTCAGGATGGTTCGGGTGGGGAAGAGGAAAGAACCCGGGAGGAAAAACATCTTTTTCCCGGATGTCTTCAGGGGTCACCTCGGCCAGCTTTTCCCAGGTCATACCGGCGGGCAGTTTTACCCTCACGCCCTCTTGGATGGGCTTTCCACGTGACATCGTGACGCCTTTTGCGGGCCTATCACTGAGATCGTACCGAGAATTCAGCAGATCCATTTGTCGTTTCATTATCTCCGGCTTAGCGGCTACCCACCGAGCCATGATCGAATCGAACGGTTCGGTAATCACCACAGGCATGTAGCTGGTGGGGACCTTTAGCGTTTGAC
>DATJPW010000338.1:0-8913 GCA_035506215.1 Desulfomonilaceae bacterium | reverse complement strand
TGAAGCCAAGAACATGTCGTCCGGCAAGGTTTTGGCCCAGCATGCTATGGCCCCCAGACCGACTCCGGGAAAGATGTAGACGTTATTGCCTTGACGCGGCACAAAAGTCTTCCCGCCCAGGGTAAACGGAGGAAACGGGCTCCCGCTTGCAAAGATCGCTCGACCTTGCGACCAGGTGTATGCTTGCTCCGCTGTGCACTCCGATTTTGAAGTTGGATTGGAAAGGGCAAAGATGACGGGCTTTTCATTGATTCGAGCCATTGCCTCAATTACCTGTTGATTAAACATCCCCGGCTTTGCGGATGCCCCGATAATGAACGAGGGCTTCAGCGCTTCGATGGCGGAAAGAAGGTCGGGAAGGGGCTCATGCTCATGAGCGTAACGCAACTTGGGTGTGTTGAGGTCAGTACGACTTTTCACCACCAGTCCCTTGGAGTCCACATACCATATCCGTTTGCGCGCCTCTTCTTCGGATAGACCTTCCTCCATCATCGCGGAAACCGTTAGATCGCCCGTGCCGATTCCTGCCTCACCTGCACCCAAAAATAGAAATGTTTGGTCGCTCAGTTTTCCCCCGGTCAGACGCAGACATGACAGGAAGCCTGCCAGGATGACGGAGGCTGTTCCCTGTATATCATCATTAAAGGTGCAATATTGATCGCGATATTTCGCCAGGAGGCGAAACGCATTCCTATTTGCGAAATCCTCAAACTGGATCAGTACGTCAGGAAAAACTTCTACGGCTGCTTTCATAAATTCATCGATCAGCTCGTCGTAAGCCTCCCCGCGCAGGCGTCGTTGTCTGAGACCGATGTATAGGGGATCATTCAGCAGTTCTTCCCGCTCCGTACCAACATCAATGGTCACCGGCAAGGTGATGGAGGGATGGACCCCTGCCGCGCCTATGTACAAAGAGAGTTTTCCCACAGGGATACCCATTCCGTTCGCGCCTATATCCCCAAGGCCAAGGATACGTTCTGCATCGGTAACCACAATAATGCGGGCTTCATACGGCCAATGCCGTAACAGATGCTCAATTCGCCCCTTGTCGTTGGCTGTTAGGAAGATTCCTCGGGGTCTGCGGAAGATGTTGCTGTACTCCATACATGCTTGCCCGACCGTCGGGGTGTACACTATGGGCGCCATTTCCTCAATATTGTCGATGAGAACACGATAGAACAAGGTCCTGTTTCGATCCTCGAGGCTGATCAGATGAAGATATTTTTCCAGGTCACTAGTTTTCTTCCTGTAAGTTCCAAGGAACCGCTGAACCTGCTCCTCGATGGTACTGGGATGAGGCGGTAGAAGCCCTTCAAGCTCCAATGCCTCGCGTTCTCGCTCCGTGAAGGCAGTCCCTTTGTTCAATGTCGGATCTCGAAGCAATGAAAGGCCTGTAGGACAGTGCGGCATAGGTATTTCCGGAAGCGGTCTTCCACAATTCTTGCAAGAGTACCTATCACCAACATTTTCTTCAGAGCAGACACATACCCACGACATCGTCCTCCTCCTTGTTCATCCAAATGAACTTCGTTAGTATCCTAATACATAACTCAAGTTATTACCGCTGGCAAGAAGCCGGTTTCGATCAATTCCTGCGTGCTTCTTGCTAGTGATTAGCCTTTGGTCGCAAGCAGCCAGGGGACCCCGATTCCTATCAGGAAAACCAGAAATACAATCCCCAAGATGAAACCCTGGAGCCAGAAGTCCTTGCGGCTGATGTACCCACTTCCGAAATAGACAGGTCCCGGACCGGTAGCGTATGGGGTGATGATGCCCATCAATCCCAAGGAGTAGCAGAGAAGCAGAGCAAAGACTTTTACGGGCATCCCCGGCACCGCAGCGCCGGCAGCAAGCATCACTGGTAGGATTGCAGCAGTGTGCGCCGTCAGACTGGCAAACATATAGTGAATGAGAAAGAAGATCGCAACAAGTATTACCATCGTAGTCACTGGTGACATCCCGGCCAGTAAGACCGTTGCGCCCTTGGCAAACCAGGTGACGAACCCGACCTTGTTGAGGCCATCTGCTAAGGCTACAAGAGTGCCGAACCAAACCAGTATATCCCAGGCCCTCTTGTGGCTCAGAATATCATCGTGACTGACGACTCCGGTTATCAGCATCAACGAAATGACAACCAAAGTAACCGTTGTTGCATCTATGAACTTACCGCCTCCGATCCACAAGACCAATGCAAGAATTGCCAAGACGGCCATCAGCACTTCCTTGAACGTGATGCCGCCCAGCTTTGCGAGTTCGTCCGACGCCCACGCAGGGACTTCATCACTGGATGTGATTTCCGGCGGGTAAATCTTGTATATGAGATACGGTAGAATGAGGATAAGAGGTATACCTACCGGCAGGAATCCGTACAGCCATTCCACCCACTCAAAGCCTATCGATGATGTCTTGGTGACCAGTTCGAGAGCCAGAAGATTTGGGGCAAGCGCCGTCACGAACATTGAACTGTTGACGCACGTGGCTGCGAAGGCTGTCCACAATACGTAAGCGCCGATCTTTCGCGCTGTCTCTCCGGGTAGCGAACCATAAAGAATGGGAATATTGCGTATAACAGGGTATATGATTCCACCGCTTCGTGCAGTGTTGGAAGGCGTGAACGGAGCCAGGATCAGGTCGGCAAAGGTGACTGCATAACCCAAACCCAGCGTTTTCCTACCCAGGACTTTTACCAATACCAGGGCAATGCGTTTGCCCAACCCCGTCTTTTCATAACCCAAGGCAAGCATGAATGCGCCGAATATGAGCCAGACCGTGGAGTTGGAAAAACCGCTCAATGCCCATTTGATGGAGTCAGCCGGTTTAGGCGCGACCAATCCCATCGCTGCGACGAAAGCGATACCGATGAACCCTATCGCGGCCGATGGAATCGGTTCCAAGACTAAGCCAACGATGACAGCAGTAAAGCAAGCAAAGAAATACCATGCATTCGCAGTCAATCCCTGTGGAACAGGCAGCACGGCGATAATGATCCCCACCAGCAAAGGAATAAGAGCTTTCCACGCAGTTGATCCCATCTCATCTCCCTCATTACAGTATTCAGTTCACGGTCAGGATGCAGATACACGTAAGCACATCATCCGGTGCCATTATCTCTCGCGAGTCGTGAGGCCTGGAGGGACCACTTCAAGAGTGTCCCGCGCTTTAAGAAGCACTGCATAACCTCCGGGGCCGGCCCGCCAGGGGATGTTGGAGTAACCTTGATTTCTGAAAAGGGGAATGTGAATTTCAGAGATTACTCCTCCGAGGTCCATGTGGTCAACCATATTTTTGGCTGCGCGCTTTTCTCTTGACACATGGATAGCACGTGGGTTATTTGTGACGCTATCTTCCCCATTTCCAACGACCATTCCCGAACCCTTTAGGAGTCAGTAATGAAAAGAACAGGATATTGGACCGCTATCACTCTGACTTGGGTCCTGGTCTGCGCCGGTTTTGCCTGGGCAGCGGAAGCTCCGATCAAAGTCGGGGTCATTCTGCCGCGGACGGGTGAACAGGCCAAGTTCGGCGAAATAGAAATAAACTCATTTCAGATGGCTCTTGAGGAAATCAATAAAGCCGGTGGTGTTAACGGCCGACAGATTGATCTTTTGATAGAAGACGATACCGGCAAGCCTGAGGTTGGCCGTTCCGCCTGCGAAAAGCTGATCGCACAGGACAAGGTGATCGCTCTTTCGGGCGGATACTCGTCGTCGGTCACATTTGCGATATGTGCTGTTGCCCAGCAACGGAAGGTGCCGTTCCTCGTGACTACCGGTTCGGCCGACAAAATCACCGAGCAAAAGTGGGACCAGGTTTTTCGCATCGCTCCTCCTGTGAGTGAGTATCCTAAAGGGCTCATGTCCTTCCTTCAAGATGTGGTCAAGCCCAAGACCGTTGCGATTCTCTATGAAAACACTCTATTCGGACAGTCCGGATCCAAGGAATTCGCCCAGAATTGTCAGGAGGCCGGAGTCAAGGTCCTCATAAAGGAAGGTTACGAAGCCGGCGCCGTGGATTTCAAGCCGATTCTCGTCAAAATCAAGGCGGCTCAACCGGATTTCGTGTACATGATCTCGTATGTCATGGACGCGTCTCTCCTGATGCGTCAATCCAAGGAACTGGATTTCAACCCGAAGCTCTTCGTGGGCGGCGCTGCCGGTTTTACCCTCCCGGAGTTCGCTGCCAATGCGGGTGAAGCATCCGAATATGTGTTTTCAGCGGACCTCTGGGGCCCCAAAGTTCCGTATCCCGGTGCTCAGGCGTACTATGACAAGTACAAGGAGAAATTTGGGATGCCGCCCGACTATCACGGCGCGGAGGCCCATGCGTGCATGTATGTCGTGGCCGACGCTTTGAAACGGGCCAAGGAGCTCACACCGCAAGCTGTTCGTGAGGCTCTGGTCACCACTGATATGATGACTTTGTTTGGGCCGGTCAAATTCATAGCATACGGCAAGAAGACGCAGCAAAATGAACTTCCCACGTACCTGGTGCAATGGCAAAAGGGAATTCTTGAAACCGTATGGCCGGCCAAAGTTGCTTCAAAGCCGTATGTGTATCCCGTGCCTCCCTGGTCCGCGAGGAAGTAGGTCCCGAGCGCAAAACCACTGTCTGACTTCAACTGAAACTCAGTACCGGAAGCAAAATGGAAGTCTTCTTACAAACGCTGGTGGCCGGTATCCTGAAAGGGGGCCTTTACGGCCTCATCGGGATGGGTATGACGCTGATCATGGGCGTCATGGGCATCATCAACCTTTCCCACGGGCAGTTGATGATGGTGTCCATGTACATAACATTTGTGCTTTTTCAGTACCTGGGCCTTGATCCTTACATAGCGCTTTTTATAAGTGTGCCGTGCCTTTTCGTCCTCGGCGTAATTATCCAGAAATATCTGTTAAACCCCGTTATGAGGGTTGAAGCGATCCTGCCACACAACCAGCTATTGATGACTGTCGGCGTGGCTATGGTGCTTACGGAGGTAATAAGATTCATCTTTGCCTCCAATTATTATTCAGTGCGGACTTCCTATTCTGCGTCTGCATGGATTGTGGGCGGAATATCTTTTTCCGTGGCCCTCTGTGTGGCGTTCGTGATCGCGTGTCTACTTACAGTGTGGTTTTTCTGGCTTCTTCTCAAGACCGATTTGGGTCGATCCATACGAGCTGTGGCTCAGGATGGTGAAGCTGCGCAGCTCCTGGGGATCAACACGGAGAGAATCAGATTCATTACGTTTGGTTTGGGAGCCTCACTCGTGGCGGCCGCGGGAACGCTTCTATTGCCGATCTATTATCTCTTCCCTGACATCGGGGGCCGTTTCACTACGAAAGCTTTTATCATAACTATTCTGGGAGGCATGGGTTCCACCGTGGGCGCGATATTCGGGGGTCTCACGTTGGGTCTAGCCGAGGCCTTTGGCTCCACCTACATCGGTATGGAATTTGAGGACTTGATTGGCCTGGTCATCTTCGTGCTCGTTCTCGTATTCCTGCCTCGAGGTCTGAAAGGTCTGACAGGGGTATAGAGCCATGAGTCAATACTACGGTCGACTGCTGCTCCTCGTGGTTCTCGTGGCCTTCCCTTGGCTGATCGGGGACCCTTATTATCAGCATCTGATAATTCTTTTCCTACTATGGGTCGCAATAGGATCAGGGTGGAACCTGATATCCGGCTACACAGGCCAAATATTGTTCGGCGCCGGGGCCTTTTTTGGATTGGGCGCGTACACCGCCGCTCTCCTCATGCATAAACTTGAAATATCGGCATGGTGGGGACTTGCCCTTGGTCCGGTTTTATCAGGACTGTTGGCCTTTCCTTTCGGCTGGATCTGTTTTCGGCTGCGTGGCCCGTACTTCGCTCTTGCCACATTGGCATTGAACGAAATCATGCGCTATATTGCCACCATCTGGGAATCCCTGACCGAAGGGATGGTGGGAATTCTGCTTATGCAGACTTTTGTGTCAAAGCTGCCTTACTATTATATTGCGCTCGCCATAGCAACAGGGTGCATTGTGACTATGGAGCTGTTGATGCGCTCGCGCTTGGGTTACTATTTCGTGTCAATTCGTGAGGACCAGGAGGCGGCCGAGAGTATGGGCATCAGCTCGGTTTATTACAAAATGGTTTCGCTCACCATTGCTGCCATTATGATGGGATTGGCGGGAGCCTTGTACACCAACTACATGGGATTCATCGATCCCCGAGTGGTTTTCGCCCTCTTTGATATTTCCATCATGGCTGTATTGGTAGTCCTTGTCGGTGGCGTTGCCACGATATACGGCCCAGTGGTTGGCGCGTTCATCATGGTAGCTCTCTGGGAGCTTTTTAGAAGCGGTGGCTTTGGGTCTCTGGCATCGCTTAGCAAAGCCACTGGATGGCCGTTCATGTTGACGGTAACAAAGTATGTGAGCGAGGCGCATATCTTAAGTTTCGGGATTCTTGTCGTGTTGGTGATTCGTTATTTGCCCAACGGAGTCATGGGCGACCCGGCAAAACTGAGAAAGGTTTTTCTTTTCTGGAAACGTCAGGCAACCTGAGGCGCGATCATGGAGTACTTCGAAACCAAGGGCATAAGCAAATTCTTTGGTGGGCTTGCCGCAGTCAACGATGTAAGCTTCAAGGTGGAAAAAGGGCAGATATATGGACTCATCGGCCCTAACGGGTCCGGTAAGACCACTATTTTCAACCTGATCAACGCGTACTATCCTTTGACCAAAGGCGAGATATATTTCGAGGGCCAGAAAATCTCGGGACTCAAAACGTTTCAGATTTGTGAACGGGGCATCGGAAGAACATTTCAAGTGGTGAAGCCTCTCAAACGGATGACTGTCCTTGAAAACGTCATGGCTTCAGCGTTTCTTCGCTCCAAATCCACAGCTCAGGCTCGGGACCTGGCTATGGAAACGCTCGACTTCTGTAACCTTACTGCTCAAAAAGACAAAGTGGCCAAGGGCCTCCCGATAGCCTCTCGAAAGAGACTGGAAATCGCAAGGGCTTTGGCTACTAAACCCAAGCTCCTGCTTTTGGACGAAACCGCCGCAGGTCTGAACCCGAGCGAACTTGACGAAGCCATAGGACTGATAAAGAAAATCCGTAATTCAGGCGTGACCATAATCATTGTGGAACACATAATGAAAGTCATCATGTCGATTTCCGAGCGAATTCTGGCGATCAACTACGGTATGAGGATCACGGAAGGGACTCCGACGGAAGTGGCTTCCAATCATGAGGTCATAGCGGCCTATTTAGGAGAGGATTACAGTGCTTAAGGTCGAGCACATAGACGTATTTTATGGGGACCTGCAGGTTTTGTGGGACGTCTCCTTCGAAGTACAGCAGGGTGAGATGGTTGTGCTGCTCGGCGCCAACGGCGCGGGGAAAACCACGACCATTAAGACAATATCGTCCCTCCTTAAACCCGGTAAGGGCACAATAACCTTCGAGGGCAACAGGCTTGACCAGGTGCCGCCTCATAAGATCATAGACTTCGGTGTGGGGCATGTGCCTGAAGGCAGGCGGCTCTTTCCCGATATGACCGTGGAAGAGAATTTAACCGTGGGCGCTATAAGACCGGAGGCTAAATCCAAACGTAGTGAAACCATGGACTGGGTATACGGTTTGTTCCCTCGCCTCCGTGAGAGACGCAAGCAGACTGCTGGCACACTGTCCGGAGGGGAGCAACAGATGCTCGCCGTAGGACGCGGGCTGATGTCTTTGCCCAAGCTGCTGATGTTCGATGAACCGTCACTCGGTTTGGCGCCCATAATGGTCAGTGAGACTTTCCGAATTGTTAAAACCATCAACGAACAGGGCGTTACGGTCCTGCTGGTGGAACAGAACGTGAAGCATACCCTGAGCATGTGCAACCGCGCTTATGTCCTTGAGAACGGCCGCATCACGATGGGGGGAACCTGCCAAGAGTTCCTGAACAACGATCACATCAAGGAAGCCTACCTGGGAATCTAGTCGAGTGCGTCACTTCTATTGCAAAGACTCTTAACTTGCATCGGCTTCTGAATTTATGCCATTTCGTATTCAAATCCCCCCGTTACTCCCTTCAATAAAGGGTGGTTAGAGGGGATTTTCTTATAGACTTGAACGCGAATTGGTATTATGCGTCCTTCTCGTCCGTCCGAGGCTTTGGCGGCCGTCTACGACGAGGCAAGGCATCCAAATTAAGCGCTTCAAGCTGGATGAATATTTTGTCGACCTCTGAAGCAACCCTTTGTCGAACGCCCGCTTCCATTTCCAAGATTTCGAGGACACCCTCTACCGCTTTGTCGTAGTTGTTCCGGAACTTGCGATTTAGCTGTTTCCAAGCTATTCCTGATAATTGCTGCGCCACTCCCTTGTCGAAATCCAGTCTTCCGAGCAACATCAAAACGGCGATGATCGGATAGCCGATGTAGCCTTGCCAATAGGACGCGTTGTCATTGGACGTGATTTGCCGCAGATCAGCCGACCATTCCACAACATATGTTTTTGTACGGTCGGAAGACAAAACTTCCGCTGTTTCGGCGCCCGTCAGCTTCACCCTGCCATCTGCCACGGCGGTTAACGCTTCGTATATCTTTGCCTTCGGGGGGAGCTTCCATCTACCCATACGGAATGCCTTGCGGATCAGAAATGGTTTTCAGGGATGCCCATAATCTCACGTTGCTTGGCGCCTCGTTTGTACAGCCATTCTTGAACGCCCGCCAAATACGAGTAAACTACAGGGGTCAGGTATAACGTGACCACCTGCGATAGAAGTAGACCGCCCACGACCGCCAATCCCAGCGGCTGTCTGGAATCGCCGCCTGCTCCGTATCCTATTGCAACCGGGGTCATGCCCGCTATCGCCGCGATGGTGGTCATCATTATCGGCCTGAAACGAACCAGCGAACCTTCAATGGCTGCGTCAAGCGGATTTTTCCCCTC